>JBAXTW010000087.1:0-19407 GCA_037129985.1 Pseudanabaena sp. ELA645
ATTAGCCTGCCTTTCCCATTAGTTTTGCTTATCCCCTCAAACCCAGAAGAGCCGAATTTATTGATGTCCGTAAAAAATTCTTTGTTCGCTTCACGCAAATCGATCGCCGCCGTGCGATATCCCTGCTGTGAGGCATACTCCAAAACTCGCCCCATCATCATCGATTTCCCCATCCGTTCGGGCGATTTAATCCTAATCAAAGTCCCCGCCTTCATCACCTCCTCATAACAGCGCTGCTCTAGCCGCGATCGCACAATATAAAAGTAGCCATTATTCTCTACCACCGAAATTTCAGCATTAGGATTAGGCTTTGGCAAACTGCGCTTTAGCAATACAGGCGTTAACTCTTCAGGAATACCCTCCAAGGCGATCGCATTTACCCCCGACGCAAAGGCATCCTCAATCGAGCGATCGTCCCAAATTGCCCGATAAAAACCTTCCGCAAACTTCCGCGCCGCTTGATCGCCGATCGCCTGATTCATCCCAATCACATAAGGAATATACTGACGAATTGCTTCGGCTTGTACCACTGCATGACAAGCATTCAACACCACACATTGAATTTCATTAGCAAATAGCTTAAATAAATCCGCTAAGGCATCCGTACTAACCGCCTGCACATTGCCATCTTCATCCTCAAAAGCCAAACCCAGATCGCCCCCACCATGCCCTGAAAAATGCAAAATCTGGGGCTTAAGATTATATAAATGTGTCTGTAAATCTTGAGGACGCGCTGCACCTCGCGACTCGATCGCAAAGTTATCTCGATTTGGCGATCGCTCTAAGGTTACGCGAATTTCTTCTACTTCTTTTTCTAAACGTAACCTAGCGGTTTTTAGCGGATTAGCTGCCAGAATCAAGACTTTTTTAATAGCCATAGCATCGCTTAAATGAAATTTTCAGTCTCACACCTAAAAAAATCATACAACACAACTTGTAGTTTTTTTCATTAGCGCCAATTAGTTCTTAAATCGATGTAAGTGCATTTTGGCAAGGGTAGCGGCAGTAATTGTGGCGTAAAATGGGGTAAATCCCAGAAAAAACAACAGAATTCCATATAAACTGCCCCAACCTCGAAAAATCAATATAATCGAGATCGCCATAAATATAGCTAAAATTATATTCACGCCAATCCATAAAAAAGAACGTCGATTAATCGCTTTCGCACCTTGTCCATTCCAGATTACTAACCATTGTAAAACACCAATCAAAACTCCCGATAACAACAGCCAAAGTGAATTAGTCAGCAATAAGGGAATGCGATCAAGAATAGTACTTGCAGCAAAAGAACCATCAGTATTGAGTACAAATCCAAATTGGGAAGTATAGGCTAAATTTGTCGCCGCAAAGCCAACCCAAAGCCAGCCAATGGTGCTTGCTAAAATCCACCATCCCGAAGACTTGAGAAATCGGCGCAAAACCACATATTGCAACAAACCCACAAATGTACCCACAAATATTGCGCCAGCGACAATCCCAGTGGATACAGGACAGTTAAGACTGCCAAAACCATTATGGCAAATCCCCAATAAAATCAGGCGATCGCTTAAATAATGCACCCCCGCCAGACAAGCAGCTATCCCAAAAATATTGCCGATTACAGCACCCACCATTGTGGCAAGTACCCACCGCCACCAAAGACCAACACTAGATAAGGCGCGTTGTTGCTGCATCTAAATTAACTCTTCAGTGACAATCCTACGCAAAATTTCCGCGACCGTGGCCGCCATTATGACATCAATTTCTAGGGCTTCGCGGTCAGGATTTTTGAGATCGAGAACAGCGCGGAGGGTCATATTCACAGAACGTAATTTGGGTAAAGATTGATCGTGGGTCTGAGCGAGGCGATCGACAAATTGAATACAAGCCGTATAGGTCAGTTCTGAGCATTTACGCTGATCGCTGTAGCCAAATCCCATTTTGGAAATCACCACGGGATCGCCGATGAAATATTGTAAACCCAAAGCCGCGATCGCCGCATCTACATACCTCGCCGTGTCCTGCCCCATGGAAGTAATCAAGGTGCTTAAGCTATGCCACTGCGCCGCAGGTAGGCGATCGCTGGGTGGGATATGACGATGCCAAGATATTTGTGAAATAATTCTTGTAAGATCATAAGCAGAAATTAAATTATCGCCGCGATGGGGTTCTTTGGAGAAATCAAAAACGGGTTTACCAACCGAGTCAAGCAATAGCGGCTTTTCAATAAATGGCTTTTCGCCGTAACGCCCTTGAAAAGTGAGGGATTGATTGCCTGTGATTCCCTTTAACCAATTTTGTAACTCTAGGGGTGTCGTAAACTGCTTAAACATTGCTGCTAGAGCATTGGAAGACATTCCATCAGCCTCGTCATAGTCACAAATGCGTTGAGCCATCGCTGCAAATGTGCGATAGGAGCGTGTATTTTGAGAGTCAGCAATTATGCAGGAGCCGATCGCTTGATTAGGGTTGGCTTGATTTGCTTTGCAGATGGTATATAGCAATGGCAATATTTTGGTGGAACTCCAAAACTGGACATTCCGCAAAGGGTTGCGACCGATCCAACGGGTTAGCATTTGTCCATTGACGACGCTACCGATACTAATACAGGCTTCTTGGATGTTGCTATTGAGAAATTCTAAACCAATATTTTCGATATTTGGAATTTCGCCAAGTCTGGGGTAAGGGCGAAAGCGCACCCTCACTTGCGAGCCTGTTAACATGGCAACTTCACCATAGGAAACCACATTTACACCATCGGGCAGACTGGCGAGGCGATCGGGATAGGCGGGAATATGGCTGACAAATGGCGATGGGGCAAAGTTACGACTGGGCAGACTCTTCATTTTTCCTGCAATGCAACCATTGAATCCGCGATCGAGAAAGCCCAAATGATTTTCGTCGGCTTGCCCCATGTTCACGAAAATACGCTGAGCATTCATAAATTTCTGAAATAGGCGATCGCCATCCCCTGTAACTTGCTGCAAATGCCTAACCACCGCAGGCATCTGTAAGAGGTTATTCGTAATTGATTGAGAGTTAGCATCCAAAATCGTATCGAGGCTAAGGGCATTGGCAAACTGATCAAAAGCAGTTTCGGTTAATCGACCATAGATGCCATCAACTTCACCATCGTACAGCCCTAAACGCTGCAAGCCTGTCTGAGCTTGGGTCAATTCATCAACCAAAAGCTTTACCTCTATTACCGCCATTGATTGCCTCTGCTTAAAGAAAGCTTAATTTTTTGCTGAATTTGCTAGATTTATTGGTCATGGTGACGCTATTAGTGGCGATCACTATTAATAGTTTATCTATAAGTCAAGCGATCTTGATGTATCGCCGTTTATTTGTTTAATTCATCCCCAGCTACACCACGAATTCCCCAGTTATGGCTCGGTGTCTCAATCAAAATAATTTCAATATCTAATGGCTCTATGCTCAAATTATCTTTGAGTCGTTCAAATAGCAAACGGTATAGATGTTTTTGGGCTTCCACTGAACGCCCTGTAAACATCAGAATTTCGATGATGATATATTGCTCAGTGCGATCGCTAGGATATTCAAAGTCTTCAGCTTGCAATGGCAAAAAACGCACAGCATCTGTGGGCAATTTATGAACTTGAGTTTTGCCTTCGTTATCGAGTTCTACAGCGCGGACTTGGTGAGGCTCGACATAATTTAGTAATACTGGTGAGTGGGTTGTAATTAATACCCGCAAAAGCTGCTCAGCGCAAGGACAAATGTAGCGATCAATGAAATCAAGCCCAGTCCGAGCAAGCCATAAATTAACCACCGAAAAAGTAACCACCGAAAAAGCGATCGCCATTCTTTTGGGCTTAATTCAGTGGATAACTCTTCTTGTGGCTCAAATGATTTTGCCTTGGTGGTTAGTTCTGGAGCTAACTCTTCTTGTGAATCAACCATTTTTAAATACCTTCTGATTTAATTAGCGATCAACAGACTTAGACGGTGATAACGTAGATAATTGTTGCAGAAGGCGCAGCTTTGCCTCGTTTCTCGATTATCCACTGGGAAGGCAGTAGTTACTTAAAGTTAATGAAAAAGCGGATCGGAATTAATGGTTTGTTTTTAAAGCCTCAGCAAGTGGGGGGCGCTGAGTTTGTGCTGCGCGGATTGCTAATTGGTTTAGCACAGCATTCCCACATAGATTTATATATATTTATCAATGCTCAATTATTATCATGGCTTGATGAATTGCATTTAGGTGAATCTGTGCATATTGTACCGATCAAAATATGGGGAAATCGATTTGTTAGTGAAGCCTTGCAATTACCAATTATTGCTAATAAATACCAACTTGACGGACTGATTAATACAAATTACTTTACGCCTTGGCGATCGCTACTGCATACTTCCAGCACCACGATTATTTATGATCTTAATTACCTGCATTTTCCTGAGTTATTCTCTTGGTATAAGAAGTTATGGTTACGCCTAACGCATCAGATGACTTTAGCAAATGCAAAACATACGGTCACAATTTCTGATTTTGTTAAACAAGATATCCAAGAAAATTATAAGCCTAATAATTCAGCTAAGGTAATCTATACGCCGATTTTGTGGGATCGGTTGGAGATTTCTCAAGTGCCTAAATCTGATTTATACCATTCTCCAATCGATGAATTGATTAGCCAGACATTTATCCTTTCAGTCGCTAATCACTATCAACATAAAAATCTTGCCACCTTAGTTAAAGCCTTTGCCAAATTGCCAAAACATTTAAGCAACATAAAATTAGTTTTCGTGGGGCAGTTACCTGATTCGCTAGTGGGAATGCGACGCGATCGCTGTGATGATGTGCGCCAATTAGTGCAGGATTTAGGTTTAGAAGATCGTGTTTATGTTACAGGCTACATTAGCGATCGCGAGTTGGCTTGGTACTATCATCACGCGGCTTTGTTTGCCTTTCCGTCACTATTTGAAGGTTTTGGGATGCCACCTGTGGAGGCTTTAGGGATGGGAATACCTGTATTAACTACGCGATGCACGGCTATTCCTGAAGTAACGATGAATTTTGCCGAATATGTGGCAAATCCTCTGGACGTGAATGAATGGCGCGATCACCTCATTGAGATGCTAAGCGATCGCGATCGGTCTTTACCAACGGAGGTCACGATTCAGCAAATTAGACAGGCTTATGCACCTAAAGCGATCGCGCAAAAGTATATTGACTTGTTTTGATATTGACTTGTTTTACTAATATTTTGGACTTTACGAGTTACCAAATATCCCCAAGGCTCAAGACAAAATCAGGTAACACATCTTCTCCTGAGAGAGAAATAGGTGCTTTTAAAATTTCTTTGGGTTTACCAATACGATAAATTTCAACTTCCCTGTCTTTGCGATTAATTAACCAGCCAAGTCTTGCGCCATTGTCTTGATATTCTTGCATTTTCGCCTGTGTGATCTTGAGATTATCGCTAGGCGACATCAACTCAATCACAAAATCTGGACAGATTGGGGCAAATTTGGCGCGTTGCTGTGGGGTTAATAGTTCCCAGCGCTCTTTGGCAATCCATGAAGCATCGGGAGAGCGATCGCACCCATTAGGAAGCTTAAAACCACTTGATGAGTCAAAGACAATACCCAGCTTTTTGCGTCGGTTCCAAAATACAAGATCGGCATTTAAGTCAGAGTTTCTAGCACCAGTTTCACTGCCTGCGGGAGCCATAATTGTGATATCTCCTTGAGCATTACGCTCGAATCTTAGGTCACTGTTTTTACGACAAAGTTGATAGAACTGCTCATCGTTGAGATCAATTACAGAATCTAGGCTGATGGTTAAAGCATTCATAGTTCTTAACAAATCACGAACTTATGGTCTGAGTTTAGCATTTGTGCATTTCTGCATAACATTCACTTACCAAATATCTCGTAGATTTAACACAAAATTAGGTAACATATCCTCACCTGAAAGGGAAGGGGGAGCTTTTAGGAGCTTTTAGAATTTCTTTGAGCTTGCCAAGGCAATGTGTTAACATACCTTAATAGTTGACTTTAGTTAGCTTCAGACGACTAAAATCGAATAAATAAATCTCCTAAATAAGGATTTGATGACACTAACCTCTCTCTTAGTAATCTTTCTTGGAGGGAATCAGTAAAATGGAGAAAATTTGTAATGCTAATCAATTTTTAGGAAAGATATGCTTGTCAGTTGGATATACGTTCTTTTAGCAATTGTTTCGGAAGTAGTTAGTGCTGCTTGCATAAAACTATCAGATGGGTTTTCCCAGATTCTACCTACTGTTTGTACACTTGTCTTTTACACCCTATGCATTTCTTTTATTTCACTGGCTCTCAAAAAACTCGACTTGAGTAAGGTTTATGCAATTTGGGCAGGTTTAGCAACTGTGGGCATAGCAATTGAGAGTATCTTGTTATTTGATGAGTCAATTAGTTTCGCAAAGGTAGGAGCTATTTTTCTAGTGATAACAGGGGTAGTTGTGTTAAATATAGCCAAAGAAGGCAAAGTCGCAGAAATAGAAAAGGAAGAAAAAACTCCTCAGACTAATACATTAACAGAAGAAGGATAATATTATGAAGATGATCGGATGGATTTATCTGGTATTAGCGATAATCTTAGAATTAGGTGGTAGTACTTGTATGAAGCTATCAAATGGTTTCACAAAAGTATTACCTTCTGTTTTTGTATTTGTATTCTATGGCATCTGTTACTGGCTTTTAGCACTCGCTTTAGACACAATAGAAATGAGTATAGCTTATGCAGTTTGGGCGGGTTTAGGAACGGTAGCGATATCAATTATAGGAGTTGTGGCTTTAAAGGAACCGATAAATTTTTCAAAAACAGTGGGAATTATTTTAATAGCATCGGGTGTGGTTATTTTAGAATTAATTTCCTGACAGGGTGATGGACTTCAAATAAACTCATCCAAAAAACTTACTTGACGAACACCTTATTTACCTATAATCTTTTAAAGGAATATAGCCTAAGTCATTTAGCTCATACTTCCTAAGCTATTGAAACTTGATCTAAAAGCTTTATCAAATTAAGCTATGAATTCATCTAAGATGGTAAACGCATGAAACAGGCAATTATTTTTGACATGGATGGAGTGATTTCAGACACACAGCAGTTTCATGCTGAGGTGGAAAGTGAGATACTAAAACGCTTTGAGATTTCAATGTCTCCCGATGAAATAACTTATCAATATGCAGGCGTTTCTGATGAAGAAATGTTTGCTGAGATATTTGAGAAGCACAACATTGTTGTTGACGACATTCAATCGGTTATTTTTGATAAATGGGAGATCATGAAAGAAATAGCTGCGGGGCGTATAGTAGCTATACCTCATGCGATAGACTTAATAAGGAGTTTTAATCGGAATAGTTTCAAGCTTGCCGTTGCTTCTAGTTCGACTCTATCATTCATTAATTACGTTGTAGACTCTCTAAGTATAAGAGATATGTTTGATGCTCTTGTTTCTGCACAAGAGGTCATAAACGGCAAACCAGCACCTGATATTTTTTTAAAGGCAGCAGAAAGGCTTGATGTAGCTCCTACCTTCTGTGTTGTTATAGAAGATGGTCGGAGTGGTATGATTGGAGCAGGTCTTGCTGGAATGAAATCTATTGGTTTAGTATCTAATCCTAATGATGATTGGCCTGCTGATCTGTTGGTTACTTCACTCTCTGAAATTGATATAGAATTAGTACATAATCTATGACCTCCACTACGATTATTGTGTAGTTCTACATTGTAATCTTTTTGAGAACTTAGATTGACTAAGTAGAAGAACTTTACATTCTTCTATGGTTATTGATTCTTGCTGGTAAATCTTAGATTAAGCTAAATATCCATGAATAGAACCTGATAATCTATGGCTCTTTACTTCATTGAATCGCTCAAGAATTAAATTCGCAAAAGCCTCGTGCCATTCGCGCTAACACAACAACTATTTAATGGGAATTTAAATGAAAGAAGAGATGTTAGATCTAAAATCTGAACTCGAAGAATCTCTCCAAGTGGCTTCTGTAGACACGAAACTCAATACGGATGTTCGCAACCTTTTTTATGAGGTAAGCGAAACCAAGATGGTACATGGAGAAGGTATTTATCTTTACGATGAAAACGGTAAGAGTTACATTGATTGTGCGTCGGCGACATTTAATATGTCCTTAGGTTACGGACATCCCATGGTTTTACAAGCAGTTAAAGACCAAATGGAGCGGTTGGTTCATGTCACATCAAGTTTTCAAACTGAACCGATTAACGCGGTTGCCCAAAAACTCGTAGAACTGTCTCCAAAGAACTTAACCAAGGTACATCCTAAAGTCTCTAGCGGCTCAGTAGCCAATGAAGGTGCAATCAAGCTTGCTCAACAAATTACAGGCAAGAAAGGTGTCATTACATTGTTTCGTAGTCACTTAGGTCAAACAATGATGATGACAAGCTTGTCAGGAAATGCTTTTCGTAAAGAGCCTCTCCTTCATTTGTTTCCAGGGGGTATTCAAGTACCCGATCCATATTGTCACCGTTGTTTTTATAAACAAAAACCAGAAACCTGTAACCTGCTGTGTGTTGAAAGAATTTATGACTTCATCGAATTTGGCAGTTGTGGGGATATTGCCTGTGTGGTTGTAGAACCTATTTCTGGTAATGGCGGGAATATTATTCCGCCTCCAGAGTATTTTCAAGCTCTCAAAAAGCTGTGTGATGAGAAAGACATTATTCTCATATTTGATGAGATTCAAACTGGCATAGGTCGGACAGGCAAAATGTTTGCTGCTGAACATTTTGATGTGGAACCCAACATGATGACTGTAGCAAAAGGTATTGGTGGTTCAGGATTTCAGTTTGCAGCCATATTAACAGAGGAAAGACTAAGCCACGTTGAAGATTTTCAACATTCCTTTACCTTCGGAGCAAACTTGATTGCTGCTGCTGCTGCTGCTAAAACGCTTGAGATTGTCAGTCAACCTGAATTCCTCAAAAACGTTGAAGTAGTTGGTAATTATATTATGCAGCGACTTCGCGAGATGAAAGAAAAATATGCCTTTATCAGTGATGTTCGTGGTTTGGGTTTGATGATTGGAGTTGAGATTTCTGATTCTGAAGGGAACCCAGATAGAGATTTAACTAACTATATTGCTAAAATTGCAATGAATCACGGCTTATTCATTAGAACTTCTAGATATGGTCGCGGAAATGTATTTAAAATTCGCCCACCTTTAATCATCACGTTGGAGGAATCTGAGCGTTTATGCGATCAACTTGATAAAGTTCTTAGAGAAATCCAATAAGTATCCTCTGATTTTATCGTCACAAAAAAAGCAGCGCATTGCGCTGCTTTTTAATCACTTTTAAGAGTTAAATTGTCAAAATTTCTTTTTCTTTTTCAGTTGTTACCTTATCGATATTCTTAACGAACTTTTCCGTTAACTTATCTACTTGCTCTTGTTGGCTTTTTGAATCATCTTCAGAAATTTCCTTGGATTTCTCCAGTTTGCGAAGGGAATCGATCGCATCACGGCGGATATTCCGAATCGCGACTTTGCCTTCTTCGGCGAGTTTGGAAACCATTTTGACCAACTCTTTACGGCGATCGGTGGTCAATGGCGGAATATTTAGACGAATGCTGCTGCCATCATTATTAGGCGTTAGCCCAATATCTGACTCAGAAATCGCTTTTTCGATCGCCCGCATGGTTGAACGATCGAAGGGTTGAATTTGCAGGGTTGTGGCATCGGGAGAAGAAATATTTGCCAAAGACTTAAGATTGGTCTCCGCACCGTAATATTCCACCGTAATCCGATCCAATAGCGAAGCATTAGCACGCCCCGTTCGCACACTATTAAAATTGTGCTGGGTCGCTTCTACAGCTTTCTGCATTCGCGCCTCAACATCAGTTAATTTCACAGGAACCTCCAACATAAGTACCAATCGATTCTCCCATGACAACGCGACGAATGTTACCAGAGATACCGAGATCGAACACAATTATGGGGATACCATTTTCCTTACACAAGGCAAAGGCTGTAGCATCCATGACCCGCAGATCATTGATCAGGGCATGGTCAAAACTAACGGATTTAAAGCGTTTTGCATCGGGATTTTTTTTAGGATCGCTGTCGTAAATCCCATCAACTTTAGTTGCTTTGAGGATGACTTCGGCATCGATTTCTGCGCCCCGCAGTGCGGCAGTTGTATCCGTAGTGAAATAGGGATTGCCTGAACCTGCGCCAAAAATAACCACCCGATTGTTTTCAAGGTGGCGAATGGCGCGGCGGCGAATATATGGCTCGGCGATCTCTTGCATCGCGATCGCCGACATCACTCTTGTTTGAATCGGCTCATCTAAATGTTCTAAGGCATCTTGCAAGGTAAGAGCGTTCATCACCGTGGCGATCATGCCAATGTAATCCGCCGTAGCCCGATCCATCCCTTTAGCCGCCCCATTAATACCGCGAAAAATATTACCGCCGCCCACCACGATCGCTACTTCGATGCCATCTTTGACAATTTCTGCAACCTGCAAGGCAATATCTTGAACCACTTCAGGATCAATCCCAAAAGTGCGATCGCCCATCAGTGCTTCACCACTAAGCTTTAATAAAATTCGCTTATATTTGGGGACTGCTTGTGGGATTTTTGTAATTTCGGTAATTTCGGTGATTGTAGTTGTCGTGATAGTTGCGTTCATGTTTCATTCCTACTGATTATTTACTGAGAGATTTTTGGGGGAATCTAGAGATTTACGCAATCCAACCAAGAACTCAAGTTCTTGGCTTAAAGCTAAAGTCAGCTAAAGCAGACTAAAAAACTCCCTCTAATCAACCCGTTTCAACGGGTTTAAGCTTTAAGCCCGCAATTTATTGCAGGGTGACTCTAAATAAGACGTATCTACATAGCATTACAGTTTCCAAGCCAAATGACGTAACTTAAAATATGGCAATTATTCCAGTACATAGATTGGATCGCGATCGCCTTGGTCAGATCCTTGATCACCTTCTGTTTGCAGCGAAGCATTGGAGAGATCAGTACAATTTAAATTTGCGCCGTTGAGTTTCGTTCTTAGTAAAAATGCACCTTTAAAATTAGCTTTATAGCAATTGGTTTTACTAAGATTTGCACCATCTAGATGCGCTCGACCCAACTGCGCGTCCACCAGAAATGCACCATTGAGAGCAGCTTCTCTTAGATCTGCACAATTGAGGTTAGCGCCACTTAAGTTTGCGCCACTCAGATCGGCTTTGGACAATAAAGCATCACTGAGATTAGCGGCATACAAATTGGCATGGGAAAGATCAGCCCCATTTAGATTTGCCTGACTCAAATTAGCTTCACTAAAACTTGCCCCACTTAGATTAGCGCCTTCCAGATTCGCCGCCTTTAATTTTGCCCCATCTAAGTTCGCTCCTTTTAAAAAGGCCTCCGTCAGATTTGCGCCCTCTAGGTTGGCTCCGACTAGAGATGCACAACTTAAATTGGCTCCCGTTAAGTCGGCATTAGCCAAACTTACAGAATTGAGATTAGCGCCAGTTAGGTCAGCATCCCTTAAATTTGCCCTCTCCAACCTAGCTCCATGCAAATCAGCCTTAATCAGACTAGCACCATTTAGATCCGCCTCACAAAGATTTGTGTCACTGAGGCTAGCTCGGTACAAAACTGCTGTATGTAAATTTGCACCATATAAATTTGCTTCGTTTAAGGTGGTGCTGGATAAATTTGTTTCGCTGAGATTGGCATTTGCCAGAGCGATCGCCGTTAAGCCCAAACCACTGAGATCCTCACGACTAAAATCGATGTTGTCAAAATCCCGAAATCCTTGATTGTAGCGATCGAGCAGTTCTCTAGCTTTCATAATTATTTATATTATTTATCCGTTGGCAAGATCGCACCCGTCATATTTGCGCCATCCAAATTTGTCCAGAGCATGAAGGCTCCGCGCAAATTTGTCCATAACATAAATGCACCTTTAAAATTTGCACCTGTCAAGCTCGCTCTAGTGAGATTAGCCCGATTGAGATTAGCTCGATTTAAACTAGCTCCATTTAATACGGCTTCATCAAGATTAGCTCCCGTCAGATTTGCCTCATTCAAAATCGCATTATGTAAATTAGTGCGAATTAAATAAGCACCGCGCAGATCGACATTACTCAAATCGGCTCCACTTAAGTTTGCGCCCATCAAATTCGCGCCACTTAAATTTGCACCCGTCAAATTGGCATTAGACAGATTTACACCATTGAGGTTTGCGCCACTGAGATTGGATTTCATCAAAAAGGCTCCCGTCAGGTTTGTCCAACTCATGTCGGATTCAGACAGATTTGCTTCATTCAAATTCGCCCAACTTAAATCGGAACCAACTAAATTCGCTTTTTCTAAATTTGAACCCAATAAATTAGCCCAACCTAAATTAACGCGACTAAGAGAACCATTACTCAAATCGGCATAAACCAATTCAACTGCATTCAGATTAGCTTCATTTAAAATCGCCCCAGACAGATTGACTCCACGCAATTCTGCGCCCGTGAGATTTGCCTCGGTTAAATCAACATTAGCTAAACAAGCTTGACTGAGATTTGCGCCACTGAGATTTGCCTTAATCATCAATGCGCCTGTGAAATCGGAATCGGTAAGATCGGCTCCTAATAAATTAGACTCAATAAAAAATGTGCCATTCAGCTTGGCTTTACTAAGATTTGCACCATTAAGACAAGCACCTGTGAGTGTTGCTAAGCTAAGATCAGCACTGACTAAAGAGGCACTGGTGAGGTTTGCCCCATTCAGATTCGCGCCAACGAGACAAGCTTCATTGAGGCAAGCGCGTTGCAGATCGGTGTTGATTAAAAATGCGGAAGTGAGATTTGCTTCTGCAAGATCAGCTTCGACGAGATTAGCGCGATTGAGATCGGCTCCATGCAGAAAAGCCCCTGTTAGGTTAGCTTTCGAGAGCATCGCTTCTGCGAGTTTTGCATTGCTAAGATTAGCCCGTTTGAGATCAGCTCCCTTGAGGTTAATACCTACTAGGCTAGATTTAGTAAGATTTGCTTTGGTAAGGTCTGTAAAATTCACGCCGCCCTCGGTTTAATTCGTTGTACTAGTTACATCTAAAGAAGGTTTTTGAATATATAAATGTTCCAAGAAACATTTATTTTTGTTCTCTTGATGTTTTAACGATGTGGTTTGACAAAGTAGTTTGACAAATGGCTGCGTCTCAGTCTTGATGGAGTGTGGCGATAAGCACAGCACCTCATACTTTTAGAATACATGAGTAAAATGGCGATCGCACCCCCTTGCAATATTTGGCTTAGATAAAGAGAACCAAGAGTTGTGGCGCGTGCGCCATAACTCTTAGACAAGTTAGCAAATAGTTTTTTTAGAACACATGACAAGTAAAGATTCAAATTCACAAAATGATTCACAAAACAATTTGCAAAATAATTTGCCAAAACCAGTTTTAGGCAAAGTCTATCTAGTTGGTGCAGGACCTGGTGACGCAGGGCTAATGACGCTCAAGGGCAAAGCACTACTAGAAACCTGCGATGTCGTACTTTATGATGCGTTGGTCAGTGATGAAATTTTGGCGATGATTAATCCGATCGCAGAAAAAATCCATGCAGGTAAGCGACGCGGCAATCATTCGTTGTTGCAAGAGGAAACCACGCAATTATTAATTGAAAAAGCTCAAAGTCATGCGATCGTCGTCCGCTTAAAAGGTGGTGATCCGTTTATTTTTGGGCGCGGTGGTGAAGAGTTAGCCGATTTGCGATCGCAGGGAATTGAAGTTGAGGTCGTTCCAGGGATAACATCAGGGATTGCCGCGCCAGCCTATGCGGGGATTCCCCTCACCCATCGCGATTTTAGTTCATCGGTAATTTTTGTAACGGGGCATGAGTCGGCGGGTAAATATCGCCCAGAGATCCAATGGACAGCGATCGCTCAAGCTGCCGAAACGATCGTGGTTTATATGGGGTTACATAATTTACCTGAAATCGTCTCGAAGTTAATTTCGGCTGGCTTATCTGATGCAACACCTGTGGCTTTAATCCGCCAAGGGACACGCGCCGATCAATCAGAGTTAATTGGCTGTTTAAGTAATATCGTCGAATTAGTTCAAGAAACTAAATTTGCACCACCAGCGATCGCGGTGATTGGTAATATCGTAAATTTCCGAGAACAGGCTGATAATTCCTAAGTCTCGATTTTTAAGCAGTATCTAAATAGAAGTTCCCTAAGCTAGCCGCAATCAACATGAGACAGTCATCAAAATCAGGTACAGGATTGCGATAAACTGCTGTTACGGAATTATATCGTTCCATCCCTGCGTGGGAGACAAGGAAAGCGTAGATTAATCAAAAAGGACATGGCTAGGACAAGCGATCGCGTACAACAAATCAACCATTACAAAACCCTGAGAATTGGCTATAACGCTGCTCCTGCTGAGGTCAAAAGCGCTTATCGAGGAATGGTTAAAGAATTTCATCCTGACTGTAATCATCACCTTGATAACCATGACGATATTGCGGCGATTAATCTCGCTTATGAGGTGCTGAGTAATCCTCAATCTCGCGCCCGTTACGATCGCAGTCTAGGGATCAAACATGCACCTAATGGTTCATTCAATAATTCATCTAATAATTCATCGAATGGCTCATCTCAGGGAATTAAGCGATCAGCTACTAAACGTGAAACCCACCTGAACGAAGATCAAAAGATTGATCGCTGGTTTAAGCAAGTCTATGAACCGATTACGGAGATGCTAGAAGTGATTCTCGATAGTCTAGATGACCAAATCGAGGATCTGGCGGCTGATCCCTATGATGATGGACTGATGGAAGATTTTGAGGATTACATTGATGAATGTCGTGGCTCCTATGCCAAGGCTCAGATTTTCTTTAGAGCATTGCCTAACCCTGCTTCAACCGCAGGGATTGCCAGCTATCTCTATCATTGTCTCAATGCAATCAGTGATGGGATCGAAGAGTTGAATTACTTTACGCGCAACTTTGATGATCGCCATTTACATACAGGACAGGAATTGTGGCGTAGGGCTGATGAAATGCGTTATTGCGCCCATGTCGCTATGCAAAATTTACAAACAAATTAAATATCAAACGTCAAAGGCTGTGCAGAGCGCCGCCTTTCATATAGTTGGTTCGGGAAACCCTACCAGATCTGGTAGAGTCCCCCTGATGTGCTAATCGAGAAAAGTGGTTAATGTGGTAGGAGATTAAAGGATTAACCCAAAAGTTAAGCAGAAACTAAAATTTAATTAGAACTCAGGAGTTGGAAGCCTTATGGCTAAAGTAGTTGGGATCGACTTAGGTACGACAAATTCAGTTGTCGCCGTCATGGAAGGGGGCAAGCCAACGGTGATTGCAAACGCCGAAGGCTTCCGTACCACACCATCAGTTGTCGCTTATGCCAAAAATGGCGATCGCCTTGTTGGGCAGATTGCTAAGCGTCAAGCAGTTATGAACACTGACAACACATTTTATTCAGTTAAACGTTTTATCGGCAGACGTTATGACGAAGTTAGCGGCGAATCGAAGCAAGTCGCTTATAAAGTAATGAAAGTTGGCGAAAACGTTAAAATTGACGCGCCCGCCACTGGCAAGCAATTTGCTCCCGAAGAAATTTCTGCACAGGTATTGCGTAAGTTAGTTGACGACGCTAGCAAATATTTAGGCGAAACTGTTACTCAAGCCGTTATCACTGTTCCTGCTTATTTCAACGACTCTCAGCGCCAAGCTACTAAAGATGCTGGCAAAATCGCAGGTGTAGAAGTTCTCCGCATTATCAACGAGCCTACGGCTGCGGCTTTGGCTTACGGGCTAGACAGCAAGACCAACGAAACCATTCTCGTATTTGACCTTGGCGGCGGTACTTTTGACGTATCGATCCTTGAAGTTGGCGATGGTGTTTTTGAAGTAATGTCCACCAGTGGGGATACCCACCTTGGCGGTGACGACTTCGACAAGAAGATCGTAGACTTCCTTGCTAACCAGTTCCAAGCGGCTGAAGGTATTGATCTTCGTAAGGATAAGCAAGCATTGCAACGTTTGACTGAAGCTGCTGAAAAAGCCAAGATTGAGCTTTCTAGCGTTTCTCAAACTGAAATCAACCTTCCCTTTATCACGGCTACTCAAGATGGACCAAAACATCTTGATACAACCATGACCCGTGCGAAGTTTGAAGAACTCTGCTCTGACTTGATCGATCGCTGCCGTATTCCCGTCGAGCAAGCAGTCCGTGATGCCAAAATCGATAAATCGAAGATCGATGAAGTTGTGCTAGTTGGTGGTTCGACCCGTATTCCTGCTGTTCAAGAAGTTGTTAAAAAGATTCTTGGCAAGGAACCTAACCAAAGCGTTAACCCTGATGAAGTCGTTGCGATCGGTGCAGCCGTTCAAGCGGGTGTATTGGCTGGTGAAGTCAAAGACATCTTGTTACTTGACGTAACTCCTCTATCTCTTGGTGTCGAAACCTTGGGCGGAGTCATGACCAAGATTATCCCAAGAAACACCACTGTTCCTACCAAGAAGTCGGAAGTCTTCTCGACTGCGGTTGATGGACAAAGCAATGTGGAAATTCATGTTCTCCAAGGCGAACGTGAAATGTCTAACGACAACAAGAGTTTGGGAACCTTCCGTCTAGACGGAATTCCTCCTGCTCCTCGTGGCGTACCTCAAATTGAAGTTGTCTTTGATATTGATGCTAATGGTTTGCTTTCTGTAACTGCGAAAGACAAGGGAACTGGTAAAATCCAAACCCTATCTATCTCTGGTGCTTCTACCTTGCCGAAGGATGAAGTTGAGCGCATGGTTAATGAAGCTGAGCGTAACTCTGCGACAGATAAAGAAAAGCGCGATCGCATTGAAGCGAAGAACCAAGCTGATTCTCTCGCCTATCAAGCTGAGAAGCAACTCAAGGATCTTGGTGACAAGGTTCCTGAAGCTGACAAGACCAAAATCGAAGGGCTTGTTAAGGATTTGCGCGAAGTAATTGCGAAAGACGATCATGAAGCGATCGCTGCTCAAACTGAAGAGTTGAAGCAAGCTTTGTACGCTCTTAGCTCGTCTGTCTATCAACAAGGTGGCGGTGAAGCGCCTTCTGGTGCTGCTCCTGAAGACGGAACTAAGGATGCTGCAAGCGGCGATGATGATGTAATCGATGCCGATTTCACTGAATCGAAATAAATAATTCCCGCTAAAAAAGGTGAGCGCTGTGCGCTCACCTTTTTTTATGCCAATTCTCCCATGATATAAGTTGCTTCGATCGCCCGATCATCTCCCATAATCAGCGTGGCAAACAACTGATCAGATAGTTCGGCAATCGTGAGAGGTTTATCGAGATCTGGCAACTGATTTCTCAAAGCCATAATTGGCGTAGATCGCATATTTAGCACCACAAAATCAGCCTCTTTCCCAGTCTCAAAATTACCTAACTTATCATCCAGACATAAAGCGATCGCTCCACCTAATGTCGCCAAAAACAATGCTTGAAAAGCTGAAAGTTTCTGCGATCGCAACTGAGCAACTTGATAAGCCGCGCTGGCAGTGCGAAGCATCGAGAAACTTGTACCTGCGCCCACATCCGTACCTAAACCAACTTTAATTGGCGTTTCTAAAGATTTTGCCTTTTCTAATTTGAACAATCCACTTCCTAAAAATAAATTGGAAGTAGGACAAAAAGCGATCGCTGATTTTGCTTCTGATAATCTGGTAAATTCTGAATCGGTAAGCTGCACCCCATGAGCAAAGATTGACCTTGCACCAACTAAACCAGCGCGATCATAAACATCAAGATAACCATTACTTTCAGGAAATAGTTCGGCAACAAAGTCAACTTCTTTGACATTTTCGGAAAGGTGTGTGTGCAGATATACATCAGGATATTCAGCTAACAGTTTACCTGCATTACTCAACTGCTCAGATGTTGACGAAGCGGCAAAACGAGGTGTGACAGCATAAAGTAGGCGATCGCGCTTGTGCCATTTCTCAATTAATGATTTAGTTTCTTGATAGGAAGATTCGGCGGTATCTTGAAGGAATTCGGGCGCATTGCGATCCATCATCACCTTGCCCGCAATCATGCGTAAATTGCGGCGTTGCGCTTCTTCAAAAAAAGCATCCGTTGATTGCGGAAAAACAGTTGTGAATACCAGCGCGGTAGTCGTTCCATTTTTTAATAATTCATCTAAAAAGATAGAAGCTATTTCACGCGCATAATTGCGATCGCTAAACTTTCCTTCCACAGGAAATGTATAAGTACTCAACCATTCCAATAACTGCTCACCATAGGAAGCGATCATTTCTGTCTGCGGAAAATGGATATGCGTATCGATAAATCCTGAAACGATTAAGCGATCGCGATAATCAGTAATCGAAATATCCGCATATCGACTTTGCAATTCGGCATAATCACCTAAATCTTTGACCTGACCATCCTCAACGACCAATAAACCATCGGGAAAGTAACGCATACAATCAGCTTCAGGCGCATAAAAGGGATCGGCGATCGCATCTAAAAAACTCGACCGAAATCCCCTGATGGTTGGCTTAATATTTTCCTGTGTAGGTTGATTTTGCATAGTTTAGAAATGTTTTTTAAGCGATCAGGTAAGCGATCGCTAAGGTAATTTTGTTTTCAAATAACCACTCATTCTCTACTGCTTTTAGAATTTGTTATAGTCGCAAAAAGTACAAGTCACCAAGAAACTTTTTCGATCCTAATGAGAAAAAACATCTGCGTAGCCCAGCAGATCTAAATATACAAGGGTAGGAATATGGGCAAAACAAGCCTGTGCAAGATCATAGCGATTTTCTCTTTTCAACATCTCGATCAGCTTGCGATAGACTCCTAATAAATAGCGCACATCATTGGCTGCATATTTGAGTTGATCTTCAGAGAGTGACAGCACATTACCCCAGTCAGAGGACTGCGATGTTTTATCTAATTCTACATTTTGAAGTTCCCGCACGACCTCTTTCAAACCATGCTTATCGGTATAGGTTCTGGCAAGTTTACTGGCGATTTTAGTGCAGAAAATTGGATGCGTGGCAATACCAAGATGGGCTTCGAGCATGGCGACATCAAATCTGGCAAAGTGAAAAACTTTATTCACCTCAGGGGCTTCAAACAAATATTTGAGATTTGGAGCTTCTTTAATTCCCTGCGCGATTCTGACAATACTCACAGTTTCATTGTCATTACATATTTGAATTACACATAGGCGATCGCGCCTAGGGATTAGCCCCATCGTCTCCGTATCTACAGCGATCGCATCATTGCCGAGATATTCTTGCAGGGTGTCAAAATCGATATCGTTGTCAAATATTTTAAAAGCTGGCATTTTAAATTCTTAGGATCTTTATCTAACTTATACAGCTTACGGTTCGCTGATTTTTGAAATAGGTCAAAACATTTGACGGGACAATAAG
>JBAXTW010000088.1:0-18880 GCA_037129985.1 Pseudanabaena sp. ELA645
GCCCTAAATCCATCCCTATTTAACCTACTCTAAAACTTTTCAAACACTCTCTAAAGATAACCAACTACATACATATAAATATCTGTGAAAATGAGTTATTAGTTAGGCTATATTCTTGACAGTACAATGTTGAATCATCTCAATGTAGGCAGAGCGAAGTTTATTCCAACCAAATCGATTATATACTGATTGATGTCGGTTACGTTTAGAATTTTCATCATTTTGAGTCAAAACTTGAGGGATAATGCTTGCTAAACTACCAACCAATTCAAAATCCCCAAAATATCCTTCATCTTTCAGGACAAAACGGGCTACCTCATAATCATGAGCTATGCAGGGCAAGCCATAGGACATTGCTTCTAGAAATACACGCCCAAAACCTTCACTTAAAGAAGCAAGTACAAATGCATCTGCTATCTGATAATAGTCAGAAATTTGATGAGAAGCAACCGTTTTGATTTGAAATTGATCGCATTCTAGTAATTGATTGGCTAACTCCACAATTTCGGCTGATTCAGATTCTATTTGTCCTAACATTAATAAATAAGGGCGTGGCTTGGGTAACCGAGCAACCTCACGGATAAGGTAATCAATCCGTTTATGAGATTTATTAATCGCAGCTACAGAGAGCAGTATAGGGCGATCGCATGGTAAATCAAGGTTGCTACGGAGAGCATTTTTTTCGTTTTGAGATAGGATTTCTAGGCGATCGCTCATTTTGATGCCATAGGGAACAAAAAAGTGCTTGCTGGGAGAGTCTCCAGATGCCAGAGCGATCTGATAATGTGTTGGGGTCAAATGCTGGACGCAATCCATCCTACTAAAAGGTGGACCATTTGGTGCGCCATTGGAAAACAGTAATTTGTACGTTAACCCAAATACCCGTCGCAAATGCCAAAGCATCGTTCCTAAGCTAAAATCGCTAAAGAAGATGACATCAGGACGTTTCTGATAAATATGAGGTAAAAGACTCACGCAAAAGGTAAATTGCTCGATAAAATAGGGGTCTTGTCTAAATATTTTGCCCAGTTTTTTCGTAAGCCATAATCCACGGGATAAATTAGGTAAAACAAATTCTTTTTTCTGGGGTTCTCCTCTGCCTTTAAATAAGAAAGTTTCAAGCGAAGCTTCTTGTTGCAAAGCCTCAAAACACTCCTCAGTAAATGATTCGTAGCCTCGTCTAACGTTTCCAAGTCCCGAACAAATCAGAAAAACTTTAACCACTTTACATCCCCCTTAACATTAGCATCAAACGTCCCAGAGGAATGGGTAGCCTAGAACATAATTCAAGAACTCGAGCCTTTTTAATCATTTGAGGTGTCACATCTAAGGTTTTTACAAAGCCATAGACAGTGCTTCCACGACGTTCAAACCCATAAAACCCAAATCCCAGACTACGAATTATCCATAACATGAACCGCCGCAAATGAAAATTTTGGGGTAAGTGACATTTAATGCAAGAGCCAAAGCTCCAACTAGCAGAAAAAGCACCACCCGTTCTGAGTAATTGATTGATCTGGATAATTGCTTCAACTGGATCGGTGAGATGCTCTAAAACTTCTGTACAGATAACCGCATCATAAGGCGGATTAGGCTGCTCCAGAACTTGAATGTTTTTAAAATCAGCCAAATATTGCTTGATAACTTGCCGAAATTCTGTAATATCTACCAAATCGATTTCTTCAGCTTGGGGCATTGTTATAGAACATAAGCGAGAAACTGTGCCAATTCCACCTCCAAAGTCAAGAATTTTGCGCGGTTGTACATGGGATATCAAACGTACTGCGGCTAAACGATCGCTGATAGTTGCTTCGTCTGATTCAGAGAATGCGGCATTAATTAACCAAACAGGATGTTGATAATACTCATGCAATAATTCTAAAAGTTCATATTTAGTAGTTTTATTCTTGATTCTCTCTTCTACTTCTTGCCAACCTTCGTCCAAAATTTCCCAGATACGCTGTAATTCTAGTCCATTTATTTGTTCAGATGTGGTGAGATATTTTGTTGTCTGCTCCCATCGATTATCTATACTCAAGCGTGAGACAGACTCTTTCCAACTATAAACTAGGGATTGATTCATACTTCTTATTACCACCTAATGGAATATTTGTTTCACCGTTCAGTTTATTTACAACAGATAATCCTGCGAATATCTTGACCTAAATAAGACAATGGATTTTGTATTAATTTAAAATCTAAATCATAGAGTTTGTAATTGAGTTGAGTCAAAAGGGCGACTAGCTCTTCCAATGAGTAACCTAATTGTCTTAAGAAATCAGGATGTACCTCCAAGAAAATCATAGGATTGCAACTTTCAAAAAATTTTATCCCACCTCTTAAAACATTTAGCTCAAATCCTTCAGTATCTATTTTGATCACATCAGGCATGATGTTATTTAGAGCAATGAAACTATCTATCGTTGTAACATCTACCTCGACTAATTTATCAACTACTGAAATATCTGATTTTGTCATTGTAAAATGATCGTAGACATCAGGCTGCATCTGTAATTTACCTTCTGAATCTCCAATGGCTAATTGAAAAGATTGAATGTGACATTTAGGATTAAGCTCTTGATGATGTTCAAGCATTCTGCAAGCGGACGGAGAAGGATCTAATGCAAGCGCCAAAGTGTTTACGTTGCTTGAAAAAACTAAACTGAATATGCCGTAATGTGCACCAATATCGAGAAAACATTTTTTCCCATTAGTTAAGGAGATGAAAGACTTCATCTCCTTAATCATATCTTCGTCAAAATCAGTGAAGTATCTAAAAGCATAGTAAGCATCACTATGAACATTTAAGATGATTCCTTTTGAAATGGCGATCTGATTTTGTGATAATCCTCGATTTAGGAACTTGAATCTGAATTGATTAATTTTCTTCGAGATGTATCCGAGTATTTTAGTCGCCATAAGATAAATATGTATGTGGATTTTTGTAATATTGTAATATATGAATGACAAGTTGTTTGAGTTCTGCTCAAAATAAGTTGCTACTCATATTTTGACTCCATATCTAAATCCAAAAATAGCCTGTGCTATCATTATGAAAACAACAGCTAATGTTGAAATTAATGAGAAGTGTATAACTCCTAAAGTTGTGCTTAAATCCATCAAAATTAAGCAGCCTAATTGAGTAATTATCACCATACCAATGTAGGCGAAGCTAACCCACCAGTAAATCCATTTCCTCGCGCTATTCATAGTCCACATTACGCCTCCTACATAATTTAAACAAGCTCCAGCAACTACCCATCCAACTTCAGTTTCTAAGTTTTGATACTTAGATCCTAACAACCACAATAGAGGCTGTGGAAAAGCAAACCCTATAAATGATATCATACTAGCAACAACAATTGTCATTCCAAGAATCTGAAAATAGCGTTTAGACAAATCCTTGCGATTGACCTTAGATATATATGGCTCTATAACAATTCCATTGAAAGCACCCAAGAGGACAAATATCTGCCCTAGTCTTCCCAATGCTGCTACCTCAGCAATATTCTGGGTTTGCCCCATGACAGAAATTAGTGCTAGAGCAATCTGCCCTTGAAAAGCTGTAAAAATCACACCTGGAATAAGTGGAGAAATATAACTCAACATTTCCTTACTTATGGCAGGATCGTTTTTCTCTGTCTTGTCTATAAACTTTGCCGCACTATAACGGTAAGAAATGCCATTAAAGGCAATGTTCAATGTGCTAATCCAAATGTTTGTCCAAGCCGATAAAGCAGAAATAATATGCAAGACATAACATAAAAACAATCTGACTCCTGAACCTACTATCTGGGGTTTGTAAAATTCAACAATTTGCTGATGCATCAACAAGGCAGGAGAATAGTATGAAGCCCATCCTTGAAAAAATATTGAAGCTGTAATCGCTCCAAACAAAAGCACCTGTTCACCCCAAAACCAATTGTGTTTAGTACCAACTAGATAGAACGCAATACCAGCCAGGGGAATAATCACTGCGAATAATCGATTACGAAGCTGCTCAGCAGATTTGATATACTTGCCAACTACTGACTTATCTTGGAAGCGATCGCCAACTAACGCTATTATTGATGCTGAAAAGCCAGTATCGATGAGCATATTGAAGGTAGTTTGGAATCCAAATGCTACACTAAATTGAGCATAGTTCTCTACAGTCATCCAACGGAGAAGAAAGAAACCAGTTAGTAGATTAAAAAATTGAATAGATCCTTGACTAACTAAAAATTTGCCAATTAAAGTAGACCAGTGCTTAAATTTAGGAGATTTTAATCTGTATTGAAATTGAGAATATAAGTGAGAAATATTTCTTTGGTGATTGGTTAACTTTAACTCGGGCTTATCTTCAGAGATAAAATGCTTCTGTCCTGATTCCTTAAGCCTATCTCGAAGTTGCTGATTCTCTTGTTTCAACTTTTCATTATGCTCTAATAATTCAGAAATAATTTGCTTTGCTGTATTGCTCAGACTAGAAAATATATTAATCTCATTTATAGGCTTTTTAGGATATGGCATATTTAGTTATTTAGACATTTCACGGACAAATTGTTTTAAGGAATTTTGAACTTTGATGACGGCGATCAACCATTCTAAAGACTTTCCACTGCCTCAGCATAACTATAGATTTCAATACCCAATGCTTTAGCTATAGGTAAAGCGCGATTATCCACCATCGGCGAGATTACGATTTTACGATTAATTTCTCGATTTTCATGCTTGGCATAGAAGTCCGCCTTGCGACCAAAGCTATACATACCCGCTTTATCAATAGAGGATTTTATTTCGCAAGCAATGGTAAGACCATTTTTAATGATCAGATCAATTTCAATTTGGTCAGGGCGGCCAAAGACATCCCCATCCTGATCGTATAGGGTCAGATTAAGCACTTCCACGCCAAAAGACTCCGCCAAGATTCCCTTGAGGGCATTACGGAAACTGGCTTCAGAAGCTAGACCCCAACGGGAACCTAAAGCTCCAATCGTACTATCGAAACGTTTATCCAGCCGTCGAATTTCAGCCAACTGCTCATCCCATTTGCGGGCTTGCTCATCCCATTTGCGGGCTTGCTCATCCCATTTGCGGGCTTGCTCTTGGGTAAACTCATCCCACTTAACGTTTTGTGCATCCCATATGCCAATTTCCAAGAGGGCGTACTTCAATCCTCTCAAATCCTGCTCTTGATAGTTCCTCAACTAGACCGTAATTAGTCCATCTACGAAAATCATATGGAGCTTCATGTATTCCTGCTAAAAAAGGAACTGTTAGAAAAAAGCATCCACCTGGTCTTAATACATCAAAGAGACTTTGTAATAACAAATCAGGGCGACGTATATGTTCAAATACCTCTGTTGACATTGCCCAATCAAATGAGTTAGGAGGAAAAGGAATACTTTCCCCATCATAGATGATTACATCAGGTGACAATTCATGACAACTACTATTAACATCAATGCCCGTGTAAGATTTTATTTCTTTAAAAAGCGATCGATATGGTTGAGTACCACAACCAATATCTAATAGATCGCCCTTAACTAAATTAGCGATATTCTTTATTGATTCTAGAATAAGAATGCGTTGAAAATACAATAAATTCCAATGAATATTTGGAACTTGAATAAAATTGTCAACCATTAGATTGTTTTGCATACAAGGAATAAATATTTAATTTTTAGATGTATTTACATGCTTTAAGAGGCAAAAAATTATCACCTTTATGTATTAGCGATAATTCCTATCCTCCCTGTATAGTCGATGCGGTTCAAAAGAATTTTAATCTTGTTTTCTTTAATGTAATTGTCGACAGCTTGCCTTGCTCCTTGCCAATGCCCATAATCATCAATAATTATCACAGAGCCTTGAGTTAAGAGAGGAAATAAATGAACTAGTGAGTGATAGGTTGATTGATACCAATCTGTATCCAATCTAAGTAATGCAATTTTTTTTGGTGCTTGGCTAGGTAAAGTATCTTCAATTTTACCTTTAATAAAATGAAGTTTATCAGTTGGATAGTTTGTCAATCCCATCGCTTCTTCAACATCTTTCAATCCAGAGTAGCACCAAATAGATTCTTGAGATAGTTTATCACTAGACTGAAGTTGCTCTAAAGCAGTTCTGCCATAGCAGTCTTTGTCTACATTTTCTGGCGGAGTCATTCCCTCAAACGTATCATAAAGATACATATCTCGATTTATTGTTTGCATGGACATCAACGTATAGGCAACGGTCATCATACTTCCGCCCTTGTAAACTCCACATTCGACAATATCTCCTTCAATCTGATTCATTACTATATATTTAACAGCTTCATGAAGAGAAAAAATTCTTTCTGGTGAAGTAGCAGTGAATTTGGCAACTTTTGAAATTATTTCAATACTAAGTGAATCAAAATCAGGTGGCAATGATTGTTTTTTCTTTGTTAATTCATATCCTTTCATACTCAAAACATATTTAATTAATTTGTTAATCATGAATATATACCTTGAAAATGTTAAGTATGTAGGAGCGGTTAAAATTACAATTGGTTTGAGTTATAGAGCAGTCTTGATGCGTGTCTAGCCAATACCTAATATTTACCACATAATAGCCAATAATATCAATAGTACTAAGAAATAAATTATTTGTTATTATTTGTTGCTATATAAGGAATGATTTAGGGTCTGGTTCAGCCCAATTAAGATTGGAGACTTTATATGGCAATCATAATATTGGCTGAGGGCGCAATGGGGAATCTCCCCTTTAAGGCTTATATCTAGTAAGTTGAACCGCAGCAGCTACGCTATGCGGTTAACGGGTTTTCGTTTTGTCGGTTCCAACGAAAAAGTTCTTGTGCTGCACTTTTTGGATTTTATCATACGATGTCAAGTCTTATTTAAGTGCTATCATTAGAACTATATATTGATCTAAGGGGTAGCAACATAAGGCGGGACAAATTATAGTGTAAGCTTTTTAGGTTTTGGTGTTTTGAGAGATCTTCTTGGTGTAGGCAACGGTCTCATACGAGGAACAACCCAGAGAAATAAGTCAGGAAACTCATGACGAAAAAGACGTTGAGCAGGGGTAGAAGCATCAGCACGCTTGACATCAAAATTATGGATTATGGTTAGGACTTTAAGGGTTTGCTTAGTAAAACCACGATTAGAGTGATGAAGTCTAGCGAGATAGCCATTGCGCCCTTCAACAACCGAGGAAGTACGTTGAAACTTAGAGGAGAGCCAAGCAGCCAATCAAGCCAACGTTGCTGCTCGATGTTATTTAGAGAGGAAGTGAAGGTATCGGTAAGGAAACGAGTATGTGCTTGCTGAGCCGCCTGTGCATAACTTAGTTTAAGTAGAGGTTGGCGAGTTTTTTCAGCTTGGTGAGACCAATATACCCAAGGGAGTAATGAATCTAGTACCTAGTTTCGAGTTTCAGGCTCCAAAGACTGAGCCGATAAAGATTGAAGCACCCATTGCCACCAAGCATGAATCACACCAGACATAGCGGGAATCTGTCGTTTCCAACTTGCTAGAACGGAGATGCTTTTAGTTGGGGCATAGATGGTACTGAGCCGCTCTAAGGTCAATAAATGGGGCTGTAGGTGAGATTGCAATTCATGTTCCATCTGAGATTCACCCGTATTGATATGGAAAGGATGAAGGGCTTGAGAAAGCGCATGTAAACTCTGTTGATAGTCTTGGTGATCAGTTTCAACTTGGCGCAGTTGCGTGGCGATAAGTTCCTGTACAGATTCAGATGCATCTGATATCTGTTGTTTGTGCAGGCGTGCGCGTTGGACAGCAATAGCTGTTCCCATAGATTTACTAAATGCTCGTAGTAGATGGAATAAATCTGGGACATGGCGGCAATCTAAACCACTCAAGGCAAGTTTTACTAAGGCTTTAGCTCCATCACTAACCATGAAGTGACAAGTCGCTACCCGATCTAAGATTAATGCAAATAGACGAATCATTCATTATTTAGTTTGTTTCTACTATTAATACCTCTAAAAGTTAATACTAAATTTAAAACAAAAAAGGGTAAAACAGAAAAGAGTCCGAAGTAAATCACTTCGGTAAGTTTAGATAAATCTAATTTAAAAAGTAAAAGTATTTGGGTTATTAAAGTAGACGGAATATATACCCAAATATGTTTTACCCAAGCTTTGGATGAATTAAGTGACCACATAAGACCAGTAATAGAATATACAACTGCACTAAGAGTTATTAAGATTAATTCATGCTTTAAATGAGTATAGTTTTTGCCAAATATCCAAAGAATTTGTTCAGGGAATAAAACTACTAATCCAATAATCAATAAACATATTGAGCTATATGCAACAATGGTTTGTAAATATCGTCGAAGCAGAATTTGTGGTGGACATCTTGCAAATGCAGGAACAAAAATATTTGCCATTACTACATTAACTAATGTAAATACAATAGATAATCTTCCTAAAGCTCCTAATTCAGCTATATTTGTAGTATTCCCAAACGCACTAATCAAAAATACAGATAATTGACCTTGTATACAATAATAAATTGTTGTAGGTAATAAGCTACTTGTTATCTCTAAAATACTCTTTTTGTATTCTATCGATATTGGGGCATCAACAACTATTTTGTTTTTAATACTTTTTTTTAGTAAAAAGCTTTGCAATGCTGATGATATTGTTGAAATAAATGTTGCAACTACTACATTAAGTAAGCTGTAAGAAGCCAATCCTAACAACAATATTCTACATGTAGAAAATAGCAAATCTGAGTACTGGAGGTTCTTGATGTCAGAATGTAGCCTTAGAACTGTTGTTAAAACATTATTAATTAGATAAAAATAAAGCTCTATTAAAATTGTAATTGTGATTAAAATAGCATACGCAAAGGAAGCTCCATTATTAGTCAACATCCATAGAAGAATTGGTGTTATGATGGTTACAGCGACCATAAGGAAGTAAATCCTTAATTTGAGTGCCGTATTTACTAACTGTCCAAATTTAAAGGGATCTTGCCAAATCTTTCCCCCAATTGCAATAAGTCCTGTCAAAATTCCTGAATCAGCAAGAGCATTCATTGTTGATTGCAGAGAATTAGCAATCGTAAAATAAGCATATTCCTCTTTACTTAGGGTGCGAATTATTATAATTCCGCTAGCTGCTCCCAACGCTTGAACAACTAGTTGAACTGAGTTAAATTTACCCAATAATTTAGACCAATAAATAAGTCTTGGAGATGCGTTAAAAATATATTTCGTGGTTTTTTCTTGATTCAACTCATTTTGCTGAGATTTTTTACTGGCTAAACATTTATCTTGATTTATGTTTGCAACTTTATCTCGATCTCGAAGTTGTTGATTCTCTTGAAATTGTTGATTCTCTTGTTTCAACTTTTCATTATGCTCTAATAATTCAGAAATAATTTGCTTTGCTGTATTGCTCAGACTAGAAAATATATTAATCTCATTTATAGGCTTTTTAGGATATGGCATATTTAGTTATTTAGACATTTCACGGACAAATTGTTTTAAGGAATTTTGAACTTTGATGACGGCGATCAACCATTCTAAAGACTTTCCACTGCCTCAGCATAACTATAGATTTCAATACCCAATGCTTTAGCTATAGGTAAAGCGCGATTATCCACCATCGGCGAGATTACGATTTTACGATTAATTTCTCGATTTTCATGCTTGGCATAGAAGTCCGCCTTGCGACCAAAGCTATACATACCCGCTTTATCAATAGAGGATTTTATTTCGCAAGCAATGGTAAGACCATTTTTAATGATCAGATCAATTTCAATTTGGTCAGGGCGGCCAAAGACATCCCCATCCTGATCGTATAGGGTCAGATTAAGCACTTCCACGCCAAAAGACTCCGCCAAGATTCCCTTGAGGGCATTACGGAAACTGGCTTCAGAAGCTAGACCCCAACGGGAACCTAAAGCTCCAATCGTACTATCGAAACGTTTATCCAGCCGTCGAATTTCAGCCAACTGCTCATCCCATTTGCGGGCTTGCTCATCCCATTTGCGGGCTTGCTCATCCCATTTGCGGGCTTGCTCTTGGGTAAACTCATCCCACTTAACGTTTTGTGCATCCCATTTACGGACTTGCTCCTCGCGATCGCGTTGTAGCTCTGCCAGAATACGGTCAAATTTACTTTCTGTTTCTTGTTTACCCGCGTAATACTCGGAAACGGTACGCAGGACAAAGTCTCTCACCAAAGGGTCTTGGACAATGAGCTTGGGTAGTTCTTGCTGAATGATGGTAATAACTTCAGATTGTTGCATAGCTAGACATTCTATCAACTTTGGGCGTTTCTTGGAAATAAAGTCCAGTGTTATCCTTTCTCTGCCTATGGTATTTAGCCAACTTCGCGAACGTTTATGAGTTTGATATCCCATTTTAAGTAAACGATGCACAATAAGGCACAAATTACATGACGTTTTTGGTAAAAAGGTTATCTTGTATCTTGTAAATCATTAAACGGACAATGGCACGAAAAATTAGGGCTTAAGATTGTTTTCTGCGACGCGATCAACATTGGACTCATGGTAACACCCTATAAATACATCTTTAAAATATCGCCTCAAGTCAGGGATTTGTTTCATGATTCCGATTAACCGCTACATGTCTTCAATTTCAGTTTTAAGCTTGTGTTAAGATTTATGTATATAAGTTATAACTTATTGCAATATTTTAAATTTTATTAAGAGATCATACTAGTCATGAAAAATACAGTACAGGTTGCTGCATCAATTGGGCGACTGATTTTAGGTTCAAATAATCTCCCAGTTTCTCTTACTCAAGCTTCATTGCTTTTGTTGAGAGTGGTATTGGGGACTGTGATGGTGCATAACGGATTAGACAAGCTCGGTGATATTTCCGGATTTGCCGAAGCCTATGTCGAAGCGATCGGGCTACCATTTCCCATCTTTTTTGCATACTGTGCGGCTTTAACAGAAGTAGTTTGCTCTCCCCTGTTAATTTTCGGATTTTTAACTAGACCTGCGGCATTGGGGCTGTTTATGACAATGCTAGTAGCCAATTATCATCACATTGTGATTGCTGGATTCTCTATCCCCACGTTGGAACTATCTTCGATTTATGCGGCTTCTTTCGCATTTTTTACTATCTATGGCGGTGGTAAATATGCGATCGACTCTTTGTTTGTCAATGTTCTCAGTAAGGTTTTGTCACCATCCTCTGATGTTGAAATTGCCAGAGAATCTGTCAAAGTTCCAGTCTCGAAATAAAATATGAGAATAGAGTGAATATCCTGTTTTCATAAACAGCTTTTGGACAATCAGGTTTATGAATGTTAATTAGTTAAGGACGGGTGGCGCTTTGCGTCACTTTTTTTTGTAAATTAGCGAAATGGTAAACAAATTGTTTTGCTAACCGTACAATTAATACCTTGATAATTTTGGCAGACCTTTATAGCGGTGCTTTCGGCGATCGCAGAATTCTCTGATCGCCCTGTTCCAGCCTCCCCATTAGTTCCCTCTGCTATGGATATACAGGAGTTTTTTGCCCAGATCATAACTTGGCAATCGCCACTATTGCCACTGCTTTCACATTCCTTGATTGCGCGTACTTCCGCTAATTGCTGAGTATTGTAGTTCCAAGCATATCCTTTGAATTGGGTCGAGGGAGAACGAGCGATCGCACCAAAACTTGGTACTAAAGTTGACCCTGTAGGAACATCGGGACTAGGGACAATAGGTGGCTCTGGAATATCTGCCTCAGCAACCTCAGGCTCTGGAGTTTCTGAAACAGTGGGAGATGCTGTTACTTCAGGCTTAGGTTTCGTGGCTGTATCTTGATTAGTGAATTTAGGCAATAACAAAACTGTAACGATCGCTGCGAACATGGCAGTAAATCCCATCAACCCTATCCATAAAAATGGACGCAGGGTTGGTGAAGATAGCGGCGCAAAAATAGTGCTGTGAGGAGCGGTTTGAGGGGTGGTTGGTGGAGATTCGGGCGGCTTTGCGCTCTCTAAGTTTGTAATGGGCAAACCTGTAATGGGCGAACCTGTAATAATAGTTGAAGATGGATTTTCTTCCTTTGGCGACAAACTTATGGCGACGGTGGGATCAGTGTTTATCGAATGAACCTTAGCGCTTGCTGAACTGTTGATGTTTGTGAGTGCAAGGGATTTGACAGCTTGGAGAGCTTCGATCGCTGATTTGTAGCGGCGACCAAAATGATAAAACACCATATTTTGCAAAATTTCTGCAAACTCACTGCTGACCTGTACGCGATCGCGCCACAAAATCTCACCTGTATTCGCGTCCTCTCGAAAACTGTCAGGCGCAATCCCCGAAAGCGCTAGTAGTCCAATCATCCCCACCGCATACACATCACTACTCAAACGAGGTTTTCCCGAAGCCTGTTCACTCGGCATATAACCTGGTGAACCAATACCAACGGTCACGCCTGTATGCCCCTGCGAGTCAGTTTCTAAAGCACTAATGTCTTTGACCGCACCAAAATCAATTAAAACAATTTTGCCATCTTGCCGACGGCGCATCAAATTCGCAAGTTTAATATCTCGATGAATAACATTCTGTTGATGTACAAAAGCAAGAACTTCTAAAATTTCCAACAACAAATTAATTGTGGCTTCTTCTGAAAGTTTCTGTCCCACGCGAATTTCTTGATCGAGGCTATGCCCATCCACAAATTCTTCTACCAAAAAGAATTCATTATTTTCTTCAAAGTGGGCAAATAGCTTGGGGATTTGAGAATGATTATTGCCTAATTTATAGAGATATTCGGCTTCGCGTTCAAATAAACTTTTAGCGATCGGGAAAATATTGGGACTTGTGGATTTGGGTTGAAGATGCTTAACCACACAGGCTGGGTGACTCGGTAAATCTATATCTTGCGCTAAATAAGTGTCACCAAAACCGCCACTTCCAAGAACTTGGACGATCTTGTATCGATTTCTTAGTACTTTACCTAGCAACATAATCGATTTAGAAAAAATTACACTATACGCGAAAAAGGGCTGAGATTTAGATCTGAAGCTTACAGATTTTTTTGTCACCAGCGATCGCTAAGTCTGATGCTAGAATGTAGACCAAATGTAAAGATTTGCAAAGTCATATAATTTACCCAAAAATTCATGAACTGGTCGGTGGGTAACACTGATTTTTACACATTTAAATAATTAACTTTAAATAATTAAACCAAAACGAGTCACATCGATCATGCGTATCATTTTAATGACAGGAAAAGGCGGAGTTGGTAAAACCTCCGTGGCAGCAGCAACAGGTTTACGCTGTGCTGAATTGGGCTATAAGACTTTAGTTTTGAGTACCGATCCTGCTCACTCCCTTGCCGACAGCTTTATGATTGAGTTGGGACATGATCCTAAGGAAGTTCGCCCTAATCTCTGGGGGGCTGAACTCGATGCGTTGCGGGAACTAGAAGGCAATTGGGGCGCGGTCAAACGTTATATTAGTGAAGTTTTACAGGCAAGGGGACTAGAAGGAGTTCAGGCGGAAGAACTGGCGATCCTTCCAGGGATGGATGAAATTTTTGGGCTAGTCCGCGTCAAGCGTCACTATGATGAAAAAGAATTTGATGTATTGGTGATTGATTCGGCTCCAACGGGTACGGCGCTTCGCTTGCTTTCTCTTCCTGAAGTGGCAGGTTGGTATATGCGAAAATTTTATAAGCCATTGCAGGGGATGGCGCAGGTTTTGAATCCTGTATTTGAGCCAATTTTTAAGCGGGTCACGGGTTTTTCTTTGCCGAACAAAGAAGTGATGGATGCTCCCTACGAGTTTTATGAGGAACTGGAAGCTTTAGAGAAAATCCTGACTGACAATACGATTACCACCGTCAGACTCGTGACTAATCCTGAAAAGATGGTCATTAACGAATCTTTGAGAGCGCATTCCTATCTCAGTCTCTATAATGTCGCCACAGATATGGTGATCGCTAATCGGATCATTCCCGAAGAAGTGCAAGATCCATTCTTCAAAGTTTGGAAGGACAATCAGAAGCAATATTGCGAACAAATCCACCGCGATTTTCATCCTCTCCCGATTAAAGAAATCCCTCTTTATGCTGAGGAGATGTGTGGTATTGCGGCGCTAGAAAGATTAAAAGAAACTTTGTATGGTGATGAAGATCCTTCTATTGTTTATTACAAAGAAAATACGATGCGGGTGGTTGAAGAGAATAAGCAGTATCGTTTAGAACTTTATCTACCAGGGGTCCCCAAGGAACAGATTGAACTAACCAAGACAGGTGATGAGCTAAATATTCGGATTGGCAATCATCGCCGTAATCTGGTATTGCCTCAAGCTTTATCGGTTCTCCAAACTGCGGGTGCAAAAATGGAAGATGATTATCTCAAAATTCGGTTCTCAACTCCTACTAAAAGCGTTTAGCTCTATGGGGACTTCGGTTTGATTTGAGATTAGATGGTCAGCGCCCTTTGAGTTTAAACCTTGAGGGGCATTTTCTTTTTGTGATGTAAAATGAAATAGAACACATCATTTGTTTGCTTGAGATTTATGAAACGTCGTCAACTTTTATTGACTTTGTTGGGAGTACCTATTGTTGGCGCTTTGATTTATGATGCGATCGCCAAGTCTAAATCTACTTATGAGCCAGTTTTAGCAAAATCTCCTGTTACCGTTCCCAGCCCCAAACCTGAAGTTAATTCTGGGAATGAGTCTGAGAATAACTTTTTAGAAACTACTGAAGAACCATTACTGCGCTTTGCAGCGATCGCTGATAACGGGTTTGGTAGTCCTGACCAGATGGCAGTTGCTAAATCCATGTGGGAAACCTATCAGCAAAAGCCATATTCTTTTGTGCTAATGGCTGGTGATAATATTTATTCCTACGGTGAAATCAAATTAGCTAAAACATACTTTGAAGAGCCTTACGCTCCATTGCTTAAGGAAAACGTGAAATTTTATGCGGTTTTGGGCAACCACGATATTATCAAAACCCAAAACGGACTTGACCAGATTAATTACAAGCCTTTCAATATGAGCGATCGCTACTATTCGTTCAAAAAAGGGGATGTGAATGAAGGGACTGTAGAGTTTTTTGCGATCGATACCAATAAAAATGCTGATTGGGATACAGAACTGGAATGGCTTGATCAACAATTAGCGAAAAGTACGGCTCCTTGGAAAATTGTCTATGGACATCATCCCTTATATTCATCGGGGCGACATGGCAGCGATCCTGAGCTAGCGGCTAGACTTGCGCCCATATTTGCTAAACACAAGGTTCCACTGTATCTCTGTGGACATGATCATGGTTATGAGCGATTTAACCCGATTAATGGCACGACCTATATCGTCAATGGTGGCGGCGGCGCTCCTTTGTATAAATTTGGTAAGTCGGCTCAAACGGCTTTTGTGAGTTCGCAATTTAGCTTTATGACTTTTGATGCATATCAAGATAAAATTATTACTAAGGCGATCGCTACCAATGGCAAAGTATTTGATCGCGCCATAATCACTAAAACCATTTAAAACCAGTAATTGTTGGAGCGGGCGAAGCCTGATCCAAATAAATTAACTAACCTATAATTCTTATGAGCTTATATCTGTACGCGATTTTGCAAGCTGAAAATCTGGATCTGATTAAAAATTTAGATCTCACGGGGATGAATGCTCAGCCCGTTCAGTTTCATGCGCTTCCTCCTTTTGCGATCGCCTATAGTGAGTCCCAACAAGATCGTTATCTGGCAAGCCGATCCAACCTCTTGACCCATGAAACGGTTTTAGAATCACTGATGAAAGCGATCGATCCATATTTGGCTGTTCCCTTACCATTGCAGTTTGGACTGGTTGCCGATGCTTGGGAAGAAGTGCAAACAGATTTGCTGATTCCCTATGAAGATCAACTAAAACAACTGATCCAGAATTTAATTGGTAAACGGGAAGTCAGCGTTAAACTATTTTGGAATCAAACTGAAGAGTTAAATTTAGCTGTCGCGGAGAATCAAGGTTTGCATCAAAGGCGTGAAGCGTTGGTTGGCAAAGTGCTAAGTATGGACGAAGCGATCGCGATCGGGCAGGAACTAGAAGCGGCGATCGAAGAGCGTCAACAGACGATCATTGATGCTTTTGTGAATACGCTTCAGCCTCTGTCCCATGAATATGTCGAAGGTGAACTACTCACCGAAAGTATGATTTACAATGGCTCTTTTCTGATTGATTGGGATAAAGAGGCTGAGTTTGCGGCGGCTGTTGAAAACCTTGACAAACAATTTGAAAATCGTCTCAGAATTCGCTATAACGACTTTACGGCTCCTTACAATTTTGTAGCGGTTGATCGCGATGAGGAATAGACTACAATTTTACAGTTTTTGAGCAATGCGTAACTTTGCCGATCGCGCTCTAGGGTTAACTTTGTTTTCTTCATCGGTGGCGATGATTACTTTTTTGGTGAGAACTTGCAGGCGCTCATCTTCCCGAAAAGTATGTTTAACGATGCGATCTTCGAGACTATGGAAAGTAATCACCGCGATTTTACCGCCAGTTTTTAACCAGTTGGGAGCCACTGCTAACCATTTCTCAAGGCTCTCTAATTCACGATTGACAACAATTCGCAGGGCTTGAAATGTTCTAGTAGCAGGGTGAATCCTGCCATGACGATAACTTGATGGTACACAAGCAGCGATCGCATTAGCTAATTCCAACGTAGTCTGAAAAGGACGCTTCTCGACAATTTGACTGGCGATTCTACGCGAGAGCCGCTCTTCTCCAAATTTAAAAATGATATTCGCCAGTTCTACTTCTTTATAGTGATTGACGATTTCGGCAGCAGTGAGGGTTTGACGATTATCCATTCGCATATCGAGATCCCCAGATTCTCGAAAACTAAATCCGCGCTCAGCTACATCAAATTGAGTGGAACTCACACCCAAATCCGCTAAAATCCCGTCAAATAATAAATCTAGTGATGGTTTATATTCACAAAAATTACCGCGCCAAAAGGTGACTTGATTTTGATAGTCTGCTAATTTTTCACCCGCAGCAGCGATCGCCATTTCATCGCGATCGATCCCCACTAAGCGCACATTTTCCGCAGCTTGTAAAATTAAATCGCTATGTCCGCCACCACCAATGGTGCAATCGAGATATACGCCATCTGAGACGATTTCTAAACCAGCGATCGTGGGTTCGGCAAGGACGGGGACATGATGAAACTGAGCGGTCATATTTTTGAGATTTAGCTGAATCGAATTTTTTTACTAACGTTCGGGGCGATCAAGTCGCGATAACGATCGCAATAAAACTAATAAAAATAATCCTGCGGCGATCGCTGATATCACGGCGGGAATCTGCAAACTATTGATCAATAACAGCGTGGCACAGAGTAAACAGGTTGCGCCCAGCAAGGCATAGATTCCACCGATCGCTACATTGCTTAGCCGCCGCAACAGACGATCAGTTTCCTGAGATTTTACTCTGACTCTAATATCACCGCGATCGAGCTTGGATAAAGTTTCATCAATGCGACGAGGCAAAGCGATCGCCGTATTACTCATCTGTGTGGCTTGGCGACCTAACTCACCGAGAAAAGCCGTGGATAAATTACCTGATTCCTTAGCATTGCCATTTTCCATAAGATTTGTAGCGTAGGGTTGCGCGACTGCCATAAAGTTAAAATTGGGATCGAGTCCTTTGCCTAGTCCTTCCAAAGTAGAGAGCGCTCTCATCACAAAGGTAAAGGTGGCGGGAAAGCGAAATGGTTGGTCGTAGGCAATATCGTAGAGATCGTCACTGATGGCAGCGACAGATTGTTTTTCCATCGACTTGCCCATAAAGTTATCGAGCATATACTGCACCGATCGCCTCAGTGGTCCTGTATCACCTGTGACTTCTAATGCTCCTAGCTCGATTAAGGAATTAATTACCGCCTCGCCATCTTTTTGGGCGATCGCAAAGAAAGTTTTTAATAGTTTCTCGCGGGTGATCGATTGGATCTGTCCCATCATTCCGAAATCATAGAAAATTAGTTCGCCGTTACCAGTAACGGCTAAGTTTCCAGGATGGGGATCGGCGTGAAAAAAGCCATGATTGAGGAGTTGTTCTAAATAGGACTCGGCTCCGATACGGGCAATAACTTTGCGATCTAGTCCCGCCGCTTCCAGTGCATCATAATTACTAACTTTGATCCCTGGCATATATTCCAAGGTCAGTACTCGCCGTGAGGCATAGCGCCAATAGACTCGCGGAACCATAATACGGCGATCGCCCCGAAAATTACGACGAAAGGTATCGGCATTGCGCCCTTCATTTAAATAGTCGGCTTCCTGATAGAGAATTTTCTGACATTCATTATAAATACCAACCCAATCCCGTCCTTTGCCATGTTTAGGATGATTTTGAAAATATTCCGCAATTTTTTTGAGAATCCCCAAATCGATCGCAAATAGTTTTAATAACCCAGGACGCTGCACCTTAATGACAATTTCTTCGCCCGTATGTAACTGCGCTTTATGAACTTGCCCTAAACTTGCCGCCGCTAAGGGAATCGGATCGAAGTAGCTAAACATTTGTGCGATCGATTTACCCAACTCGGACTCGATGATTTGTTTGGCTCTAGCCGCCGTAAACGCGGGAACCTCATCCTGTAATTTTGATAGCTCCTCGACCGACTCCGTTGGCAAAATATCGGCACGGGTAGATAGTAACTGCCCAACCTTAATAAATGTTGGACCAAGTTGCAGCATTGACTCACGCAGCCAGATCGCCCGTCTACGAGTACGCTTTTTGACCTTGGCTTCAGTCTTGCCGCCGACATAGCTCCATTTTTTGCCATCGCTCCAGATCATCCAAGAAAATATGAGGACAGTGCGCCAAATATCTATGGTGCGAGCGAGTTCAGAGTAGTTGTCACGACTCCAGCGATAATTTGT
>JBAXTW010000089.1:0-18855 GCA_037129985.1 Pseudanabaena sp. ELA645
TAGAAAGAGTAAAACCCGTTCTGTACTTTACTTTTATTTCCCAACAGGTCTATTGGTTAATTGATAACTTTGACGAAATCATACCTCAAGCTTTAACCGCGAACTTGTCAGGTTTCTACAAATTAAGAGTTGGTGATTATCGAGTAATTTATGAATTTGACCGAGAAGAAAAAATGATTTTCATTAATCGAATTAAACATAGAAGAGAAGTTTACGATTGACGTAAGAGCTTGTAAATCCTCAATTTGCTGATGCAATTTTTCGCGGGTTTTGACCAGCTTAAAATGACTATAGAGCTATGCTGTAGAATGTATCGTTAGAGTATCAATGGGCTAGATATGTTGAAACGCAAGATCCTAGAAGATAGTAGATCCTATACTTTTCAGTCATATTTTGAACTTCCCTATGACACCGATGAAGTCCTAGCTGAATTTGGCTATAGCTTCCGTACCGACAACTTAGATTTAGCGATCGCCCAAAAATTACCTGATCGCTTGCCTGCCCTAAAGCAAGAAATGCAGGAAATGTTACGATTAACCCTGCTATCGACAGAGACAGCCAAACGCGAGATTCTGATTGCTCCACTCATTACTGAAGTTGCGCGTTTCTGCCAATGTCAACTACGCATTGAATATTCCGTAAATGTTAGTGAAAGATTAAAAGGTGAATTGGATTATCTCTTTCGCTCCGACCATAGCCTATTGGTGGTTGAAGCCAAAAGAGATGACCTCACTAGAGGCTTTACCCAGTTAGCCGTAGAGCTAATCGCCATGTCAGAACTAGACGATCGCGATTTTCTCTATGGCGCTGTGACGACTGGTAATGTTTGGCAGTTTGGAGTTCTTGATCGCCAAAAAGCTCTGATCACTCAAGACATCCAACAATTTCTCGTTATCGACGATCTAGAAAGGCTAGCCGCTACTTTGATTAAATTATTAGACAAGTCTTGAGCTAGTTTTAGAAATTCCGTTTAAACTATTATGACAGAACGCTAATAAGGGCAGCTATAATCAAGATAAAGTCCAATCAATCAATCTATAACAGATGACTCAAATTACCATTGATTTACCAGAGAATTTAGTTGAATCAGCCCGAAGATTAGGAAAAGCGACAGCACGAAATTTAACCGATACTTTAGCTGATACTTTAGGGATTGTCCTGCCTGTTTTTAATAATCTCTCACAAATAGGCGATCGCGCAGAAATTTCTCATCTTTTAGATAATGAAGTTATTGAATTAGCTAATTTAAAAATGGATATATTTCAAAATCAACGCTTAGGAGATCTCCAAACTAAGGGTAAAAGCACAGGCTTAACTGAAGCTGAGGGTTATGAGTTATTCGTTTTAATGTCAATTTATCAGATGGGGCAGTTAAAGAAATCCATAGCACTAGCAGAAGCGGTTAAACGAGGACTGAGAGAACCTTTATTGCCATGAGTATTCTCTCTGAGATTATAAAAGAACGAGTTAGACAAAGAGCTAAAAATCGTTGTGAATATTGCCTTAGCCGACAAGAATATGTTTTAGGAAGACTACAAATAGATCATATTCAACCTGTAGCCAAAGGCGGGACTAATACTGAAGATAATTTGTGCTTAGCTTGTGAATTATGCAATCAATACAAGTGGACACAAACTGAAGGTTTAGATCCTGAATCTGGCAAAGTAGTTTCCTTGTTTAATCCACGCAATCAGAAATGGAAAGAGCATTTTGCTTGGAATTTAAGTGGAGCGGAAATTATCGGGATAACAGATTGTGGTCGAGCAACGATAGATGCTTTACGATTAAATAATAATTTGGCTATAATTGTGCGTAAAAATTGGGTGGAAGCAGGCTGGCATCCACCCAAATGATTTTATTGATGTTTTAAAGATTTTACCTAAACCTTCAACTGACACTCAGTAGCCCATATTTTGATTTCTCAAGTTTATTTCTCAAGGGCTAGCTCTACTAAGCGATCGCATAGTTCTACAAATGGAATCCCAGAGTACTCCCATAATTTGGGATACATACTTAGAGAAGTAAATCCAGGGAAAGTATTAATTTCATTGATTAAAACCGTTCCCGTTGCTTCCACATAGAAGAAATCGACTCGGGCTAAACCTGCACCTGCGACAGTTTGAAATGCTTTGACTGCCATTGACTGCACAGCTTGGGTGACGTGATCAGACAATTTGCTGGGAATGATTAAATCCGCCATACCTGCGGTGTATTTAGTCTCATAATCGTAGAAGTCACTGGTAAAAGTAATCTCACCGATCGCTGAAGCTTGGGGTTGTTCATTACCAAGAACCGCACATTCGATTTCACGGGCAGTTACGCCTTGCTCAATGATGATGCGGGGATCGTAGCTAGTGGCGCTGGCGATCGCTTCTTTTAACTGTTGGCGATCGCGTACTTTCGAGATGCCCACCGAAGAGCCAAGGTTAGAAGGTTTGACAAAACAAGGATAACCAAGGGTTGCCTCAATATGTTCGCTCCAAGCGGGTTCATCCTGTTGCCATTGCCAACGATTGAGCGCCACATATTTCACTTGAGGCAGTCCCGCATTAGCAAAAATTGCCTTCATCGCGATCTTGTCCATGCCCACTGATGAGGCAAGTACACCGTTACCAACATAAGGCTTATGCATCAATTGTAAGAGTCCCTGCACTGTGCCATCTTCACCATTAGGCCCATGCAGGACAGGAAACCAAAGATCGATTTGCTGCACTTCTGTCGGCAAGAAAAATGCAGCGTTAGTTAATAATTCTGAGTCCTGTAGAGCATTTCCAGAGTCTAAAACCTGCTTCGATACATCGGGACTGCGCCATGTACCATCCCGTTGAATATAAAAGGGTTGGACTTGATAACGGGGATTTTGACTGAGTGCTGAGGCGATCGCTCTTGCTGATGTAATCGACACATCATGCTCTCCTGATTGTCCACCAAATAACAAGCCGACATAAAGAGGAGATTTTGTCTGCAAATCTATCGATACATCTGTCATTAGTAAACACCCTCGCCAAGCTGACGTTAAATTTTAAGTATTGATACTTTACCCTAAAGTCATCATTTCGGATGATACTCTAAAGCAATTTTCGCCCAACCGAGTCTCAAGGAATCTTGTAAAAGTGTTGCTTAGTGAGACTTTCACAAAATTTATTAGTTCGAGATTACGTTTATCAGCGATCGCAAATCCGCCCCAAATGCATTGATTTGAGCAGCGTCTAATACCAAAACTAAAAATGGCGTAGCCATTTTTAGTTTTGCCTTAAATTATTGGAGTTCATTCTGCAAATACTCGACCACTGACTCGATCGCGACCAAAGTCGCTACCTTCGTTGCCCGATTAACGATTTCGACTTTGCCATCAGCGATCGCTTTACCAGTGACCACGCGATAGGGAATTCCGACCAGATCCGCATCTTTAAACTTCACGCCAGCACGTTCGTCGCGATCATCAAGCAAAACTTCGATTTCTGCCCCATTAAGTTCCGCATAAAGTTTTTCGCCGACTTCCATTTGCTTTGCATCGCCAACATTGGGAACGGTAACGATCACATGATAAGGAGCGATTGCTTTATTCCAGATGATGCCATCTTTGTCGTGGGACTGTTCAACAGCGGCTTGGGCGAGACGGGATACCCCTAAACCATAGCAACCCATGACTAATGGCAATTCTTCACCTTGCTCGTTGGTGAAGGTTGCTTTCATTGCTTGAGAATATTTGGTTCCCAATTGGAAAATATGACCGACTTCAATGCCTCTTGCTGTTTGCAGAATTTGCGAAGGATCATGAACGGCGCGATCGCCTGCTTTGGCTTTGTCGAGATTGACAACGGTCGGCAAAGTAAAGTCTTTACCCCAATTTGCTCCAACAACGTGATAATCAGCCTCATTTGCACCCGTCACAAAGTTTGCTAACTCAGCAACTGTGCGATCGGCAAGGCGCAAGAATTTTGACGTAACCGATGAATTCGGATCAATATAAGAATCTTCAAGGCTAGGAGAAATAAATCCGAGTGGCAATTGGGAATGCGCCCATTTTTGTTGAGATTCAGCATCGGCAACTTGAAGATTAATAATTGCCTTGCCACCGTAATTAGCGGCTAACTTCGTCAGTTCATTTTGTAACTTCACTTCGTTAACATCGCGATCGCCACGAATGCTGACTAACACTAAAACTGTTGTCCCATTATCATAGACAACTTGATAGAGAACCTGTTTAACGACTTGAGTAGAATCACATTTTAATAACTTGCAGACAGTTTCAATGGTTCCTTTTTTGGGTGTATGGACTTTCTCAAATTTATCAAAATGGGAAGGAACTGCATCGGGAGGAAGCGATACGGCTTTCTCGACATTAGCGGCATAGCTACTATCTTCCGTAAAAAGAATATCGTCCTCACCAGCATCCGCCAGCACCATAAACTCCTGCGAACCAGAACCACCGATCGCGCCTGAGTCGGCTTCTACCGCACGAAATTTCAAGCCACAGCGATCAAACATATTCCGATAGGCGCGATCCATCTCGTAGTAGGTTTCTTTGAGACTTTCTTCGGTACTATGGAATGAATAACCATCTTTCATGATGAATTCACGACCCCGCATCAAGCCAAATCTAGGGCGAATCTCATCGCGAAACTTGGTTTGGATCTGATACAAATGCTGTGGTAATTGACGATACGAACGGATGGCATCCCTAGCGATCGCTGTAATAATTTCTTCATGGGTAGGTCCCAGACCAACTTCACGACCAGCGCGATCGGTGAGAGCAAACATAATCCCTTCAGCTTTAGTATAAGTATCCCAACGCCCCGACTCCTGCCAAAGCTCCGCAGGTTGCAGTTGCGTCAACAAACATTCTTGCGCCCCTGTCTTATTCATCTCTTCACGCACGATCGCCGATATCTTCTGCAAAACGCGCCACATAAGCGGCAGGTAAACATACAAGCCTGAACCCACGCGCCTGATGTAACCTGCACGCAACAACAATTTATGGCTTGGTAATTCTGCTTCAGCGGGATCTTCGCGAAGAGTGACCCAAAGCATTTGAGATAGACGCATATTTCCGAGATGTTTGTTAGGGATAATCGCTAAAATTGTTACTACTCTGAGTTACTACAGCATTAAGCACTGTAAGAGTTAGCATCAACTACGCCCATCAATTTTATCAGGATTGTGGAACTTTTCCCAAGGAACTTTTTGAAAGTGCTAGGCGATCGCTATGCTATTAGGATGTGTAGCGATCGCCCTTTTAATCTTCATCAAATTTAATCTTCATCAAATTAAGGGCGATCGCTAAATGTGATCAATAATCAAATAATGAAAACCGATAAACTTTTCTATCGCATCTTTTTGTCTCAACCTGATCTAATCTCAGAGTTAGTACCTGATATTCCTCCAAACTGCGAGTTTGACTACAGCGCTCCTGTCGTCAAAGAGACAGAACTACGGCTAGATGGGGTGTTGACTCCGATTTCTGGTGATCCGAATTTGCCATTGGTATTTCTCGAAGCGCAAATGCAAAGTGATGCTGACTTTTATGGTCGGTTTTTTGCAGGGATATTTCTGTACATACGACAATACAAAATTAATAGATCTTGGCGCGGATTAGTGATCTTGCGCCGCCTTAGTCAAGATTTAGGGGGTGAATCACCTTATCAAATTTTGCTAGATAGTTGGGTGCATCGACTTTATTTAGAAGACTTGATTGCATTAACTGATTTGAGTCCAAATTTGTCTTTGCTAAGGCTTTTGGTTATTCCAGAGCAGGAGATGAGCGAAGCGGCTCAGACGATCTTGAGAAAAAGCAATACGCCAGCAGAGTTTAGACTGCGATTGGACTTGGTAGAGGCTATACTGATAAATAAATTCCCACAATTGAGTATCGAAGAGGTAAGACTGATGTTAAATCTTAAAGAAGCGGATGTAACTCAAACAAGGTTTTATCAAGAAGTTTTCCAAATTGGGCAGCAAGACGGTCAACTGGTTGGTCAACTGGTTGGTCGCAAGATCGGTCGCAAGGTTGGGCAAAAAATTGGGCGAAAAGTTGGTCGCCAAGAAGGTCGCCAAGAGGGTCGCCAAGAGGGTCGCCAAAAAACAATTGAAATATTGCTGCGGCTGCTTAGTCGTCGTTGTGGGCAACTACCGATCGCCCAACAACAACAAGTGCGATCGCTACCAATTAACGACATCGAGTCTCTTGCTGAAGCTTTACTAGATTTTAAAGGAATGGAAGATCTAGAGATGTGGTTGAGAGAGAATGTTGTTTAGTACTGAAGTTTGTAATCAAGATCAAATCTTTTGGGATATTTAGATGTTTCATTTATATCTAGAACGGAAATTATTGGTACATCCTCAGTGATTATCGCGGATTGATTTTGTTTGTTTTCATTCTCTATCGATATACAAGCCCTGATGCGAGGTAATAACGATCGCCACTGGATTTCAGCAAGCCCTCCTAACAAAGAAATTTCTACATAATCGGGAATCTCTAGATCCTCTTCCATGACCAGATGCATGGCGACACTAGACAAAAGTAAGTTTGCCTCATTCTCATCTACACCATCATGATTGATTAACAAAGTCATGCGATTACTGTCGGGATGAGTAGCGATCGCCTTGACAACTTGAGCTAATTCCAAACCAAGAACCTCTTCATAGACAGTCCAATCTGGAAAGACAATCAAATTAATATCGCGCAAATTTAAGGGTGGCAAAGTTGCACTTACTAGCGCCGAACTAACTATAGCCGCCATTTTTGACCATGAGAATTTTTTTGCTTGTTCGAGTCCCGCAGTAATTAAGGCTTGACGGACGCTAGGCTTTTGGACTTCACAAAGAGCATCAGCCATTCCATTAACATCGCTATCATCAACATATATCGCGGCATTGCCAGCTACTTCGGGAATAGAAGAATTTGGACAGGTAATTACTGGACAACCACAGGCTATTGCTTCGAGAACAGGAAGTCCAAACCCTTCATATTTTGAGGGATAGACTAAGGCGATCGCGCCAGCATAGGCTATCCGCAACTCCTCATCACTGAGATGTAATATATGCACCACACTGCCTGACGTATAACTCCTAAACTCATAGTGAGGCAAAAATCCATGAGTAGTAATCACAACCTCAAAACTCTGTTTGGTAGGAAGTTGAGCAAAGGCATTTAAAAATAAATTAATATTTTTATAATCCGTATTTGCACCTACCAAAATAAAGTAAGACTTAGAAATGCCATACTTTGATTTAAAAATAGTAACTTCTTGTGGGTTCACAAGCGAAAAATTACTTTTAACTCCACAATGAGCGACTGTTACCAAATCCAAAGGAATTGCGGGGAAATATTTTACTAAATCTTGCGCTGTATTTTTTGAAATTGAAATATAGGAAGATGCATGGCTAATTCCATAATGTTTTTCACGCCACATCGGATCGTTAAAATTCGCCCCAAATACTTCAGCGATCATGTCATAAGCCATGAATACTGATGGAGTATCTATGGGTGTGGTGTAGTATGTTGAGATGAATAAATCAATATGTTCTTCTTCGCAAACTTGCTGTAGCATTTGCCGATCAATTTCTGTTTGACTGTAGTCATATTCAGGTATATCGCGATACCGAATACCTGCAATCTTAGGTGCAGTCTTCGCTCTGTCAAGAACAAGTATATGTCGAGTAAAACCATTCACAGCCCATTCTTCTAACAACGAAGTCCAAACACGCGCAATTCCTGTTCTGTATAACTGAAAAAACACTGCATCTATAGCAATAATCGGAAAATTTTTCTTTCGCTTAGCATGAAGAGATTGTTCCATGATCTCAGAAGAAGATAAAAATCGCCAAACATCAGTTTCACTATTCTTTTGAGCAATAGGAACTATTCCAAAAAAATCAGTCTTGTCAACCATTGTCTGATCTATCACCCATGATAAATATTCCCTTAGCATTAAAGGAAATATTTTAGCTTGCTGTAGATTTAGCCATTGAGACTCGGCTTCTTTGTATCCATAATAGGATTCTTTAAATCTTAATTGCTCAGGAAGTACATAGGAATAGTGCTGAAATAATAGATTATGATTTTCAGTTTCATCATGCAAGAAAGGATTGATTTTAGCAATGTCTCTGAAACTACCATCAGTCAATTTCTCTGCCAGAACAGGCGGTTCATGGGCAACCCAATCATATCCAGGTTTAAATCGCCAAGTTCTTAGCCATTCCTGTTGTGGATTTTGGGTATAGCAGTTGCGGGTGCTGACAACTAGTTTTTCGCCAACAAAATACCAACACCAATAATAAGCTGCCGTTTTGTCTGGATTAGCAACAAATAATTGTCTTGCCGATTCGATTTGCTCAACTGTCCATAGTTCATCTACATCCACTTGCCAGAGTAAACATTCTTCCTTGATATATGGGAGAGGCGCTTGAACCATTTCTCTTTTACCATCCCAGAATTCGCCTTTGGGTTTACGGTAGATCGTGACATTTTCTGGATATAACCGAGCCAGTTCGTCTAAATATTCTGTCGTGCCATCTTTACTCAACCCTTGAATATGGATACTATCTGTTACTTGCCCACCTAAACGCAAACTCCATGCTGTATCGTGTTTTAAATCAGCGACTCCTTCCACAATATGCCAGTGCCATTGAAAGGGTAATTGGTTAAAAATATCTATATGGTAACGTATAAAGGGTTCACCATTGAGAACAATCGTAAAAAAGTGAATAGGTAGTAATGGAAAAGCAATATAGTTTTCATAAAAAGCATTAGAATTACAAACTAATTGACCGATCGCACCCGTTTCTTCTATGGAATGACACTCATAGCCATTATCCATCAGTAAATCAAAGGTTTCTTGAGCGGTGTGATTCATTCCCTCCAACATTTTTTGAGAAACTTCAAATTGGATAAACTTAATTGCTTTTCTTGCTAAAAGATTTAGAGCGCCGCTAATAACATCACTTTCAGCACCCTCTACGTCGATTTTCAAGTAATCTATTTTCTCAATATGATTTTCTTGACAAAATGAGTCAAGGGTAATCGCACTAACAGTTTCCGTCTTGACAATGGGTATATATTCTTGTGAGTTTGATGGATTCTCCATGCGTGGGGTTCCAATGCTATTCCAGACTGAAAAATCATCGGGAAATTCGTTAAACTCAATCAGTTTGTTTTCAGAAAATACAGCATTTTGGAATGGGAAAATATTTTTGACTTGTTCTGATTTTACACGATCTTCTAGTTTACTAAAAATAGTAGAAGTCGGTTCAAATGCATAGACCTTGCCTTTATTTCCGACTAAATTACTAAACAGGATAGAGTAGTTCCCAATATTGGCTCCAACATCAAAAACTGTCATCCCCTGCCGCACTAATCTTTGAACGAGACGTTGTTCAATTTGTTCTTCATTAAATACAAATTGCTCTTTCTGAAAAATAGCATAACCATTTCGCAGAGAATTACTATGCTGTATGAGTTTATAGTTAGGATCTTTGACAAGTTTGTGATAAGTTTTGTGATTCTTGAAGGTATTGATATCATCTAACAGGATAATTTCAGCACCATATACTTCATTTAATTCTACTTCTCCTGTAAATTCAGAACCATCTATCAACACAACATCGAAATAATCAATACTATTAGCCTCTTTAATTTGTCTTATGCCATTTCCTGAAACACCAGAACTGATAACATAGTCCACATCTTGATCGAGCCATCGAAGTACTTCTTCTAAAGGATAGTTGTTCAGTCCAGTTATATTATTATTGTAAAATTCAGCTACATCTTCCCTTGTAGGAAAGTCTTCAACCGAGACTGATGATAGATTATAGCATTTAACAAAATCAGCATATGCATAGGTTTGCTGTAATTGATTAAAGCGAACCTGAGACACTTCCATGCAATATAGGGAGGGGGTATGAGGATTTTTCTGTATCCCTTTGACAAAAGCTTCGGTACTACCTCCACCTGAAGAAGAACCAATCTCTAATATGTTTTTGACATTTGCTCTAGATGCGATTTCTTCAATTAAATAATAAAGCTCATCATTTTTTATTTCAGGAGAAATTAAAGAGTCAAGCTGTGATTTTTCTGTTCTTTGATTAGTCATTTTACCGTTTATGTAGTTGATAGGTTGATTAAGTTAAGCGTAATATTTTTAGGGTTTTGTACTATAGAAGCCAGTTTCCTGTTTTCTGTAACATTTTTTTCTTGTTTTCCAATCCAACTGTACAATTTGCATGAAAAACCATTGGCTTGGGCTGCACCTTTTGGATTTGCTCTAGAGCTGGGTCAGAAGTAGTCATCAATTTTGCCGCTAGACCATTAGCAAAAAGTATCTCTGATAATGGAAATATATTATTGACTAAATCGACATTTCTGTCTACTAGAGTATTAAAAACGAATTGATCATGAAATGTGGGATCGATCGCAGAGACTTCAATTTGCAATTCAATTAAAGAATCAAGTAATTGCCGAGAAAATGCGGTATTAGAAAAACTCATAAATCCTGTACAAAAATGGGGTGGAAAGTAAGCCTCTCCTTCAGTTTGAATAGCCAAATCATAGTTTTTGTTAATTTTCTGTAATAACTCAATGGGGTTAATCCTCCAAGCAATATCTACATCTGTGTAAATTACATTTTGGATACCTTGATTGAGTAGATTCTTAATAATTATCCATTTATAAATAGTAAATTTTCCAAAGTCATCAGTTCCAATATCATGATAGTTAGTATTGTTTTCTAAAACTTGGTCATTAGTAATATCTTCGATCGCTGTGATTTTGCCAACAGAGTACGAATTAAGTAAATCCTCAAGGTGTGGCTTTACATTTTTAGGTGTAAATATCTCAAGATGGCGTAGGGCTATATTGCAGTTACTAATACTTTTAATCGTATTTTCGACAAACTCATCCAGTCCTCCTGATGCGAGTAGAACAATTCTATAATTCTCCAGATTTGCGTCCAGATTTCTGTCTAAATTTCTGTAGTTACTCTTTGTGGGTATGGATTGGACATATTGCTGCCACATTTGCTGATAAGCAGACTCCATATCACGAGTGAATTGCTTGGCATTCCACAGGGGCGCAGTTTGACGACCAGCCTTGAGGCGAGTGGCGATATTTTTACGCAAAGATGCGTCTTTACCAAGACGAATACCCCATTCGATGTATTCTGCATCATTCCAAGCAATTCCTTCGGAGATACCAGCATTAACAATCATGGTGTAACTATTTCGCGCTGCAAACTGCTCGCCAACTTTGGTGACAATTGGGATGCACATCCATAGGGTTTCTAGAGTTGTAGTCGCACCGTTATAGGGATAGGTATCAAGAACAATATCTGCTATGCCTAAGTTAGCGCGATGTTCTTCCTCAGTGGCGGTCATGGGCAGGAATCGTAATTTTTCTGGATTAACACCTTCAGCGATCGCTATGTTAATAAATGATTCTTTAATCGAATCTTGATCGCCGAGTCCTTTAATCAAAAAATAACTATTAGGAACTGCCTTGATGATTTGCATTTGCAAACGGATCGTATCAGGATGACGTTTGAAAGCATTCTGAGCGCTGAGATAAACGATCGCATCGGCGGGGATGTCTAGTCGATCGCGTCTTAAACTTGGCACACCGACCTCAAAACCATCTACCGCGATATAGGTCTTGGGTAGTCGCCAGATTCTTTCAGCATAATATTCTTGGGCGGAGTCGGGTAACACATAGGGATCGGCGATGAAATAATCAATCGTCGGAAGTCCAGATGCATCACAACCGAGCCAACTAACTTGAATTGGGGCAGGTTTCAACGCCATAACTGCACAACCGAGATCTGAGGTAATGCTATCTAAATCAATTAAGATATCAATCTGATCTTGATAAATTTTATTGGCAATTACGGCTGCATCACTTGAACCATCGATACCCGCACGATAAACATGATCCATTTGGGTTGTATACCATTCCTGTAATCTATCAGGATAGGAACGATAACCTAAGAAATAGCCATAAACTTCAAATTGCTGGCGATCGCGATGCCCGATCAACCCACGCGCTAGCCAGCCGACAGAATGGGTTGCCAGACATCGAGAAATGTAACCGATCTTCAGCTTTTGGGATTTGTTCTGCGCTCTACTGATGTATCGTTGTTCAAAGCGCGACCTTTGTGTCGATAAATCATAGTTGAGATTTGCTTGACTAAGAGATGCCATCTGATTTTGTTGAATCCGATTCAGCTTCGCCTCATCATTGATGTAGGGAGCAAAGTAGTTAACGATATAGAGGCTACGGATAATCGCAGGTGATAGTGTGGTTGGATTCTCCTTAATCAGATTAGAGAGTAGAGTTTGTTGAGTGGCGAATACGGACATGGACTCTTGCCAATCTCCGCCCTTACTTAGTAAAGCCCTTAACATCAGATAGTTTGGATAGAAACTATAGGCTAAACCTTCAGACAATTGGAAACATCGTTTTGCTGTCTCTAAGGCTTGGTTGTGATTGTTTATTCTGAGATAAATGCTAGAAAGATACTCTAGTACTAATATTTCTTCTGGCAACAGAGTTAGACATAGTTCTAATAATGCGATCGCTAAGTCGTCTCTTTGATGATGATAGGCTAACTCAAGGGCGCGTTTACTTAAGTTAGCAACAAAATTTTTAGTTTCTTGGACAAAGGTCAAACAAGCTTTAGTGAATTCCACTAATAGTGGATATGGTTCATATTTAAGGAGAGATGCAAATACGATCCACAATAAATCATGGCTAAATGCGTCTGGTTCAGAAACCTCGATTTCCGTCAAGCTTTCTATGACTTCTATCAAAACATCGCTTTCTGCATCAAGCGTTTGTAATTGAATAGATAGCCAAACTAAAGTTAAGGAGTTATCAAGATTGCTTTGATCAATTTCATGGATATGTTGGCAAATTAACCATGCAGTTTCATAGTCACGATTTGCTATTTGTCTTTGCGATTCTGCAAATAAAATTTCAACTAACTCAGATGTCCAATGATCTATTTGCTCAAGATCGGCTTCATCGTTAATGCAAACCATCCAACTAAATTGTGCATCAGATTCTTGACCTTGGAGTAACTGAAGTAAGCCGAGATAAAAGTAATTGATGACATCTTCGGGTGCATCAGCGATCGCCTCTTCGTAGATACTGACCGCCGATGGGTAATCTTTTTGCAATAAGTATTCGTAAGCCTGCGGGTTCCATTGATGCATAATCATTTACCATTTAATCAGTTTCTTTGAGTATATAGCTGCCACATTTGCTGATAAGCATTTTCCATCTCACGAGCAAACTTTTCCCCATTCCATAGTGGTGACGTTTGGCGTGAAGCTTTTAGCCGCGTGGCAATATCTTCACGGAGAGCCGCATTAGTGCCTAAACGAATTCCCCATTCCACATATTCGGCATCATTCCATGCAATCCCTTCCGAGATTCCTGCATTCATCATCATTGTATAGCTATTCCGTGCTGCAAATTGTTCGCCCACTTTTGTCACAATTGGGATACACATCCATAGTGTTTCTAGTGTCGTTGTCGCGCCATTGTATGGAAATGTATCTAGTACGATATCCGCGATCGCTAAATTAGCTCGATGTTCGGCTTCGCTTGAGGTCATTGATAAAAATCTTAATTGCTCTGGATCAACTCCTTCAGCGATCGCAATTTCCTCAAAAAATTCCTTGACCGCTTTTTGATCGCCAAATCCTTTAATTAGAAAATAACTATTGGGGACAGCTTTGATAATTTGCATCTGCAAACGGACATTATCGGGATGACGCTTGAAGGCTGGTTGACCGCTAAAGTAAAGGACTGCATCAGGGGGGATATCCAATTGATCGCGGCGTAAGCTGGGAATCCCAACCTCAAATCCATCTACGGCAATATAGGTTTGCGGTAATCGCCAGATCTTTTCAGCATAATATTCTTGGGCATAATCGGGTAACACATAGGAATCAGCCATGAAGTAATCGATTGTGGGAATTCCCGATGCATCGGAACCAAGCCATGTGACCTGAATTGGTGCGGGTTTAAGAGCCATAATTGCACAACAAATGTCAAAAGTTGCACTGTCTAGATCAATCAAAATATCTATTTCGTCTTTATGGATTTTTGCAACTATGGTCGTATAGTCCTGAATACCATCCATATCAACACGATAAACATAGTCCATTTGACTTTCATACCATGCTTGTAAGTTATCGGGGTATTCGCGATAGCCGAGAAAATATCCATATAGTTCAAATTGATCGCGATCGTGATGTTTGATTAACCAACGCGCTAGCCACCCCACGGAATGGGAAACCATAAATTTAGAGATATAGCCAATTTTTAGCTTTTGGGAACTATCGCGAGATAGAGAGCGCTGCCGAAATCTTTGAATTTGCTCGGTTAAGTCAACATTTGTAAGAGTTTGACAAAGTTCGGCAATTTGATTTTGAAGAATACGATAGAGTCTGGGCTGATCTTTAATATATGAATTGTAGTAATTACAGATGTAGAGTCGAGTGATAACTGGCTGCGAAAGCTCAGTTGGGTTTTCGGCTATTAGGGAAGTGAATAAGTGTTCTTGTTGACAAAAAACATCAAGAGCCTCTTGCCAATGTCCTCCCTTGGTTAATAAAACGCCTAAGAGGAGTGTATTCGCAAAGACTTTATCTATTAACTTCTGAGCCAATCTAGAATAAGTTCTTGCAGATTCTAGAGCCTCGTCATGAATCCGAATTTTTAAATAAATTCTTCCAAGGTGTTCAAAAACTTCTAAATGCTCAGGAGATAACTTTAAACATAGTTTTAATAGACAAATGGCAACTTTATCTTTTTGCTGATTATAAGCAAATTCTACCGAGGCTCTAATTAAATTATAGATAAAAGGTTTAGGTTCCTGAACAAAAGGAAGACAAGCTTCTACAAATTCAAACAATGGTGGCATTGGCTCGTGTTTGAGCAAATTTGATAATAATTCCCATAGTAAATTATGATCGAATGAGTTATAACTTGCCTCTGTCCGAGCCCCTACAGCCTTTTGTTTTAAGGTTTCTATAACTTCTAATAAAACTAGGTCATCGGGAGCGATTCTTTCTAATTCTACGCACAACCAAACCAATATCAAAGAGTTGTTAAGGTTGCTTGGAGCGATTTCATGAATATGTTGACTGATAAGCCAAGCTGTTTCATATTCACTAGCCTCCTTTTGTCTCAACAATTCTGTATATAAAACAGAAACTAACTTTGATGTCAAAATATCAACTTGCTCGATCGCTGTTTCTTCATTGATACATTCCATCCATGTAAACTGAGCTTCGGTTTCCTCCCCCTGCAATAACTGAAGTAAACCTAAATAGAAGTAATGACTGATAACTTCTGGCTCATCAGCGATCGCCTGTTCATAAATACTGGCTGCACTTGCATAATCTTTTTGTAATAAATATGTAAAAGCTTGTGGTTGCCATTCATGCATCATTTGACTCATAGCTGAACTCATATTTTTAGGATGCTCTCTGTATTAATACCACCAACAAAGACTCTAGTTGCAGCAATACTTGTTGTATTTGCGAAAAAGCTTCTGACTTCGCGATCGCTCTTAAGGTAAGAGGATCTACAGGTTTAATCGTTAGCCAATGCTGAATTAGTTGATCCATCGAACATGGCTGTTCCCACAATAACCATAGGCAAATCGTCGCTGGAGCAACAAAGTTAATCGACTGAGATGAAGTGCAGCTAACAAATTGCGTAAGAGGAAAAGGTTGATTCCGAGCGATCGCTTCTTCTAGAGCTTGTTTAAATTTTTCAGTGTGTAATTGTGGGTGTAGATGAAAAATGTAGCTTTGCCAAATTTCTGGTTGGCTATAACTAATTTCCGATAGGGGCAAAGTCTGATAATTGGGTGGATCGCGATCGGGATGTCCACACCAAAAATCTAAGAGTCGATGGACGGGATGCAGTAGTTCATAGAGATGTAAACTCTGCATATCAGTCGCTTCATTAATGACTAGATCAATATATTCTGGCAAAGATTTAGCAGTTTTAAATAAGTCATCAAGCAGCCACTGTCGCCAATTTACCATACAGATAAATTCTAGTTCTGACGCTTCTAACATTTCAAACATCTGCGGAATGGTATACCCCTTATCGCCATATAGCAGAAAATTCATGTATATATTGCCGTTGTCATTATTAAATTTTTGCCAAGTTTGATTGATGACAACGCCTTCCTTGAGAGAGTTCATCAAATCTCGAATGATTTCACATTCCCAATCACCGACTTCCCCATCCATTAATCCTAAAAAACGAGAGAGCGTTTGCGCTCGAAATACATCGGCTCGGTTATATAGACTATGAAGATTGGCTCGCATTAGCCCTTGAGGGGCAAGTATCGCTGCCATAATTTGCAACCCTGCGATCGGATCAGGCAATAGATATAAAGTTTCATCACAATTTATATAATCAAATTGCATTCCCAAACTAGGTAATTCTTCGACAGACATGCTATGAAATTCAAAATTGGTCAAGCCATGAAATTGAAAACGCTTAATCGCAATCTCAATCGAATTGGGGGATAAGTCTATGCCAACTATCTTGGCATCTGGATTGGCGATCGCTAACACTAAAGCCCCATAACCCGTGCCGCAGCCCACATCTAAAATCAACTTCCCTTTTGATTCAACATAGCCATCACCGCGAAGATAATGGGCTGTAGTCAGTGAATGTAAAAACAAAAAGTTAATATCCTCACAAACCATCTCAATCGGGTTAATGGGATAGGGTTGATTGTCAAATAGTTGACGGATGTTGGCGATCGAATCCATAAGAATATTGAACTAGTGTTATAAAAAACAAAAAAGGATAAAAGACTCACTAACTGAGACTTCTATCCTCTATAAGAGTAAGGATTAGTAGAGCATCAAAAGTACAAAATCCTTACTGCAACAAATTTTCGTTTTGCAAATAAGTATTCACGGATTCCTAAAATACTATAAAAAGCGTAGAAATCTAGATTATTTTGCAATCTGGTAGTTAGTAGGGCAGGTCTGATAGCCATTGCTAGTGTCACTACTAGTAGTAGGAGCAACAGTAACCTGTCCAGATGCGACTGCACTGATTGTAGTGTTAGCAGTAGTCGATGGTTGGCTTTCGCAAACAATGGAGTTACTGTAAACTTCACTAGTGGCAGAGAGTTGACCAGTAACAATACGTCCAGAATAAAGCTTCAAGTTAGGCTTCAGGTTGTACGCACCGTATGTAACATCAGTTGCGCTTGTACCGATACCAGTGTAGGCATAGTTGTCAGTGGCGGCTGGTGTACCAAGCGAGAGGTAGGATATTGCAGGAGCAAAAGTTCCTTTTTCGGTGAAGTAAGCTTGTTGAGTCTTGCCGATAGTAGCAACGTAAGTTTTTGCTTCGCTTTGTTTTGCCTTAGCGGTTTGGTTAAGGAAAGAAGGAAGGGCGATCGCCGCCAAGATACCGATGATGATGATAACAACGAGAAGCTCGATCAGGGTAAAACCCTTTTCGCCGTTCTTCTTGTTGAGCATGTGCTGGATGAGCTTAGTCTTGAAGTCTGATTTCATGATTCTTTATTCCTGTTGTGTCGAAAAGTGTAGCTCTTTGCTTATATAAAGTACATTACAGGCTACGCATCGCATAACCAGCTTGTTGATTTACAACTTACCCATAACAGATGAAGATGATATCAAGACTCTAAGATTTTTTTTTATTTACTTACTGATGTTACGCAGAACGTAGATGATGTATCTCTTGCTGCTAGCCAAGCAGGGCAACCACAGGGGGATTGCCCCTACCTGCAATAATTCATATTCTGTAGGGGCTGCGCCCCCGTGCCAGCCCCAAAACTGGGCTATCGCAGGAATTCTATCTGCGTAAGGTGAGTTACTTATTTTGATTCGACCTTAACTGAGGTAGCAGGATCGCAGACAGCATTCGATGGAGCCGTCGGGACTGATCCCGGACCTGGAACCCTAGCTTCACAGATTGTTGATAAAGCCACGACATCAATGACATCGGTGCTACTTGAGTTAATATAAAGAAAAACTTGTCCAGTATATGCTTTAAGTCTTGGCTTGAGCGATCGCGCATCGGCGATCGCTGACTGTGAGGCGGTACTGACGGTATAGAAGTAGTTTTCAGTAACAGGGACTATATCAAGCGCTAGTGTTTCAAGATTTGGGGCTAATTCTGTTTTTTCGGTAAAATATGCTTTTTGAGCCGTATTCATGGCACTAACATAGGTTTTAGCTTCGGTCTGCTTTGCTTTGAAAGTTTGATTTAGAAAAGTGGGAATGGCGATCGCGGCAAGAATGCCGAGGATAATAATGACGACCAATAACTCAATTAATGTAAAACCCCCGACAGTTGAGGTTTGTTTTTTTATAGACAGGCGATCGCGCAGCTTTAAAGTTATTAATCTTTGCAGTAAAAATTTTTTTAAGAATATATCTTTCATTGATCTCCTCCAAGGCTTTCCAAGTAAATAGATCCCCGCAAGGTTAACTTACCCAACTTAAAAAGATTTTCGTCTTTAAGAATCTTCAAATATCAGGTAGAGGCTGATCATTACAATTTTTAAACTCATCACAGAAACTGCTATCCGTAAATACTAGGCTTTCTATGTTTTTACTGATTCTGAAGTTCATTTATTCGATTCCTTGATGCTTCATGACTAGGATCAAACTGCAAAGCTAATGCAAAAGCTTCTAATGATGATTTTGTTATCAAGTTGACGTGACACTTTCTAGGATATTGCGAATTCTTACATCAAGGGGGGAGATCGCCTCTATTGAAACAAATATTGTGACTGCTTAGGTGTAGATTTAATACATTTTAGAGTAAGAATGATAAAGATA
>JBAXTW010000009.1:0-62909 GCA_037129985.1 Pseudanabaena sp. ELA645
TCCCTTCTCAACCTATTTAGCCATCAACAAATTATTTACAGCAAGAATTTTTTTGGAGAGAAATCTTCTACAGGCTAAGTTCATTGAGAAAACTTGAATTTATTCTGCTTGAGAAACTGTCAAACAGAGTTAAAGAAGCATAAAAAGTTTATTGATATTAGCTGATACTTCGGGAATATTTTTTAAGCGATCGCTCAGCAAATCCTCATTTTGAGATTCTATTGCTTAAAGTAATGGCGATCGCTTAATAATTATTTGTCTTTGCGATCACGACAACTTTCTGGAACTCCATTATCGAAGTAAACCATTTTTGCTTGCCTAATCTCGGTTAGAGACAGACAACTTTAACGGACGTATTGGTTTGGTATAACGGCATAGTTGAGTCGCCGCAGATAAGCTTTAACTTTTACAAGTCGCTTTTGATAAAGTCGGTTCCAGCGCAATGTTATGTGGCTCTTTGCAGAGACTATAACTGGGCTTCATCTATTTCTTCGATAGCAAGTGATTCTATTAATGGCTTCAGATCGAGATACATTGTGCGATACGGATTAACTGGTGGTAGAGACTCGGTAGGATCGGCGAACTCAAACCCCAGCTTTTCATAAAAGCCAGATGCGTCATAGGCTGGAGCAACATCAAAGTCGTAAAGGGCATCTACAGTTATAAATCTAACCCCGATGATAGGCACTACTTCAGTAATCACATAATCGATTGCCCACTCCATAAACCTTTGTCCAAGCCCTTTTGTGCGACGATCAACGGCAAGCAATCCAATCTTGACGGCTGGGAAAGTTCGATATTTCACACCTTCTTGAATTAGTAGAATATCTTCAACCTCTAACTTATCCGCTAGAAGTGTAATATAGCCAGCTAGTGCGTCCTCAACCCTAGCAATCCAGCATTGGCAAAGGTATGAATTTGCTTCTCGTTGAATTCTTCCCTGTTTCCAATAAGTGACAAATTCTCCCCTCACACAGCGAAACCCCTGACCAAGTTGTTGGAGTTCAGGGGTTAGCGATTCAATATTGATTTGGGAGAACTTAACTCCATCGAATTTACCAGAACTAGCCATGCTTCTGTGCTTTTCGACGATGGGCAGCAATACGTTTTGCGAGAGCAATCATTCGATCATTAACAACCGCCCCACCAGAATCGATCGCTTCTAGCAGTTTCTTGGCAGCAAGCCCTGAGACTGGTTTAGATTGGGTATGAAGAGGGTATTTCATGACACGTTTTATAATCTCTGCCCGTTCATTATAGCAAGTACAAAGACGAGATCGGACTTTAAAGCGATCGCTCAGCAAATCCTCATTTTGAGATTCTATTGCTTAAAGTAATGGCGATCGCTTTTTAGTGGGCGGCTCCAACGCAGGGTTAGACGGGGCTTACTTTACGGATTTCTACACTACCTTCTTCAAATACTTGAACTGTGAGTTGATAGCACTCCATCAATGACATTCCGACTAAAGGTTCTGAATCAGCTTCATCAATTGGAATAGTCAGATAATCTCCATCCCATATTACTACGGCTTCATAGACGTTAAAAACGCACTCGCTACCATCTCCAAGAATAGCGCGTCCTCGTCTTTTCCATTTTAGATTTAGCCGATCGATCAGGTCTGGTGGTAATGAAAGCCAGCCATTAAATCCTGTATCAACGATCGCGTGCAGACTGAACCGATACTCTTTATTTTTCTACTCAGATTCATGATATTCCTCTTCTGAACTTAAGCCGCCTAACTATATATTATCTTGTAGATTACAGGATAAATACTTATATGAGATAGATATTATACAACTTGTCAGATAAAGCAACCAATAAGTGTAATAACAAACAATATTTTTAGGACTTACGAAAAAGGACTTGAAACCGTTATTCTAACGAAGGGGCAATTCATGAATTGCCCCTTCGTTTGGTTATTTTGCGTAAGTCCTAATTTTTATGTCTAACCCTGAAAATTCACAAATATATAATTCGCAAATTCCGATCGCCATGACGATCGCTGGCTCTGATAGCGGCGGCGGAGCAGGAATACAGGCGGACTTACGCACCTTTGCTTTTCATTGTGTGCATGGCACAAGTGTCCTGACTTGCATTACCGCTCAAAATACACAGGGCGTGACAAGAGTTGATACCATGCCAACGGAGGCGGTGAGCGCCCAATTTGAAGCGGTGATGCTCGATATGCGGGTGGGCGCGATCAAAACAGGAATGCTGCTTAATCAAGAAATTGTTAAAACCGTGGCTAAGAAATTAGTTGCCTTTGGATTTGGGAATGTGGTGATCGATCCTGTGATGGTTTCGCGGACAGGAGCGCAATTGTTGGATGATGACGCAATCAAGACGATCCGTGATGTTTTAATTCCCCTTGCCGCGATCGCTACGCCTAACCGCTATGAGGCACAAATTTTGGCAGATATGCAGATTCATACCCTCGATGACATGCAAACGGCGGCACAAAAAATTCATAAATTAGGGGCCAGATCGGTTTTGGTGAAAGGCGGCGGCATGACAGGAGATCTCAAGGGAATTGATGTTTGGTTTGATGGCGATCGCCTTGAAGTTTTGCAGACGGAGACAATCAACACAAAACATACTCACGGCACTGGTTGCACCCTCTCGGCAGCGATCGCCGCTAATTTAGCGTTAGGGAAATCACAATTTCAATCGGTATTAGAAGCAAAAAATTATGTGACTGAAGCCTTGAAATATGCTTTAGCAATCGGGCAAGGACAAGGTCCAGTGGGGCATTTTTTCCCCTTACTCAAATCGCAATGAATCCCTGATTGAACAGCGTAAAAAACACTAAAATTGTAATTATGAACGACTTGCCAGATAAATCTACTGATAATGATAGCGATCGCGATCGCCCCGAAATTCATAGCATCTCGATCCGCGAGATGAATATTGATGATATTGCCCCGATTTTTCATTTGGGCGAAGAATTGTTTACCAGCGATCTTTATCCATACCTGTACCGAACTTGGGACGAGTGGGAGGTGATCGGTATGTATAACACTGATTCTGAATATTGCTTAGTTGCCGAAGTGGACGATCAACTAGCAGGATTTATTCTCGGCACAATTATCATCAAGGCTTCGTGGAAATATGGCTATATTACTTGGCTAGGAATAAGTCCAGATTTCCAACGCCGAGGTATTGCCGATCGCCTTGTCGATAAAATCATCGAGAGGATGATTGAGGACAATGTGCGCTTTATGCTAGTCGATACCGATCCTGCAAATACACCCGCAATTAATTTCTTTACCCGCAAAGGTTTTGGCAATGCCAGAGAGCATGTATTTCTCTCACTAAATCTTGCCAAACACGAATATTACGGCAGACTGATTAATTACGAACGCGACAAAGCTGATCGCAATCGCCCCAGACTCCGCCGCCGCACTTAAAGAATTTCCTGTTTAGATCGCGCTAACAATCCGTGTTTAGGCGCAAAAATCATTGCCGCTAAAAATAATAAAGTCTGAAGCACAACAATACAGCCGCCAGTGGAGCCATCAATGTAATAACTGATATAGGTTCCGATCACGCTGGAAAACATCCCCGAAGCCATCGCAATCAATAGCATATGGTCAAAGCGATCGCTTAATAAATAAGCAGTAGCGCCTGGAGTTACCAACATCGCCACCACCAAAATAATTCCCACAGTCTGAAGCCCTGCCACAGCCGTAAGTGACAGCAAAGAGAGGAGAGTGTAATAGAGAAATGTGATATTTAAACCTATCGATCGCGCATGAGTAGAATCAAAACAAAACAGAATTAGATCTTTGCGTAAAACTGCTAAGGTCACGAGCGTAACCACGCTGATAATCACCGTCTGAATGATATCGCTATCGGCTATTCCGAGTACATTCCCAAATAGAATATGTCCCAAATCAATCGTACTTTTGACTTTAGAAATTAGGACAATCCCAAACGCAAAAAATCCCGTAAATACTAATCCAATCACTGTATCTTCTTTGATGCGAGTTTTGGCTTTGATGAATCCGATCGCAATCACGGAACCGACACCAAATACAAACGCGCCGATCGCAAAGGGAATATTCAGCACATAAGCAATTACGACACCAGGTAACACAGCATGGGAGACAGCATCGCCCATCAGCGCCCATCCTTTCAAGATCATGAAGCAAGACAGAGCCGAACAAACCACACCAACCAAAGCGCTCACCAAAATCGCCTTCACCATAAACTCGAACTGTAACGGCGCTGTAAACCAATGAATTAAATCCATTACTGTTTCTCCTGCTTATTTTGAGGCATTTGAGTCAACTGAATTTTTGAGCGCGATAAATCAAAAATTGAACCACCAAAAGTGCGCGACAGGTTCTCTTCGGTAAATACTTCGGAAGTTTCGCCATAGGCAAGAATCGTGCGATTAATCAGCACAACTTGATCGCAAAATGTGGTGATCGAAGAGAGGTCATGGGTGGAAATCAAAACCGTATAACCAACATCGCGCAGTTCCATTAATAGATGAATCATCATCTTCTCAGTTTTGACATCCACTCCCGCAAATGGCTCATCTAATAGCAAAACATTAGCGCGTTGTGCCAATGCTCTTGCAAAAAATGTCCGTTTCTTTTGTCCACCTGATAACTCACCGATTTGGCGATCGCGCATTTCCCACATTTCGACTCGTTCTAGGCTTTCTCGCACTGCTAGCTTGTCGATCGCTTTGGGAATGCGAAGTAGATTCATATAACCGTAGCGACCCATCATCACCACGTCATAAACACTGACAGGAAAGTTCCAATCCACTTCTTCTGATTGTGGTACATAGGCGACAAGATTACTTTTCTGCACAAGTCGAATCGGTAATCCATTAATCAACACTCGACCGCTTACAGGTTTGACAAAGCCCATCACCGCTTTAAATAGAGTTGATTTTCCTGCTCCATTCATGCCCACAAGCCCACAAATTGTGCCTGCTTTAAGTTGCAGTGAAGCTTGGTGTAACGCGACTTTGCCATGATAGGCAACTGTTACATTCTCAATATCAATGCTGATTGTATCCATTGGTGTCCTCTAGTTAATCTTGTTACAGCGCTTTATTTTTGATTGGGAGTGCCGCGAAGCGGCACTCCCAATCAAAAATCAGTTACTCTTGCAATCCTTTGATTAAAGTGTTGACGTTGTATTCCAGTAATCTTAGATAGGTCGGGGCGACACCATCAGGAGGTGATAAAGAATCGACATAAAATACACCTGCAAATTTTGCACCTGTCTCTTTGGCTACTTGAAGTTGCGGCTTATTACTAACCGTACTTTCACAAAATACGCTGGGTATTTTGTTTGCTCTTACTGTCTCAATCACTTTCTGGATTTGCTTGGGAGTGGCTTGTTGTTCTGCATTGACAGGCCAAATGTAAACTTCCTTTAAGCCATAGTCACGCGCAATATAAGAAAATGCACCTTCGCAACTAACGATAAAGCGTTTTTCTGGTGGAATAGCCGCGATCGCCTGTTTGAGTTTTTCATCCACGGCTCTAATCTTTAAACTATAAGCTTTCGCGTTTGCATCATAAGCTGCGGCATTAACAGGATCGAGCTTCACAAGCGACTTACGAATATTTTCGACATAGATCAATGCATTTTGGGGTGACATCCAAGCATGGGGATTTGGCTTTCCTTGATAAGTCTCTTCGGTAATATTAACGGGGGCAAATCCTTCGCTCAAAGTGACATGAGGAACTTTAGGCAAGCTGTTATAGAACCGATCCGCCCAACGTTCTAAGTTTAATCCATTTTCTAGAATCAAGTCGGCATCTTGTCCTCGCTCTAAGTCACTAGGCGTAACTTGATAGCCATGAATTTCTGCACCTAGTTTGGTAATAGATTCAACGATCGCTTTATCACCCGCCACGTTTTGCGCCATATCGGCTAGTACCGTAAACGTAGTCAGGATGACCTTTTTCCCATTTCTATCTTTCCGCACAGTTTCTTTTTGGGGATTAGAATCCGTATTCTGATTAGACTGAGTTGAGTTCGGTTGATCCGTACAAGCACTCAGCCCAACGACAAGAAAAAGGCTAAATACAGTCGATTGGAGTTTTTTTGAGGAAATAAAATCTTGCCTAAAATTTTTATTAAAGTTAATTTTATGCCTCATACTTGCTTTCATAATTGATTCATTGTTTCAAATATACCATAAAGTAACAAAAAATGAAACGATTATGAAAGGCGATCACGATCGCCCCAGACTCCGCCGCCGCACTTAAATTTAATTCATTCAACAAAACATACGGTTTTGCATTATAAGGTAGCCTGATGTTTATACCGCAGTTGCGGATAAGTTATAAGTTGGGCTGCTTTATGAGTAACTTAATTGTTATAGAATCCTAGATCTAGTATTTAACCAAGTATTTAAACTTTCGACTCATGGAAGACAAGTTGATGTTAATGATCCCAGGTCCAACACCTGTGCCTGAACAGGCGCTGTTGGCTCTGGCAAAGGCTCCCATCGGACACCGCAGCGGTGATTTTAGTAAGGTGATGGCAGATGTGACTGCCAAGCTCAAGTGGTTACACCAAACCACGAATGATGTGTTAATTCTCACCGTAAGCGGTACGGGCGCGATGGAGGCAGGCATCATTAATTTCTTGAGTAAAGGCGATCGCGTGCTTGTGGGTGACAACGGTAAATTTGGCGAACGCTGGGTCGAAGTTTGTCAAGCCTATGGTGTCAATGCCGAAGTCATTAAAGCTGAATGGGGCAAAGCTCTTGATCCCGAAGAATTTCGAGTCAAATTAGAAGCTGACACCAATAAAGAAATCAAAGCGGTAATCATTACCCATAGCGAAACCTCTACGGGCGTTCTTAATGATCTCGTGACGATTAATCGCTATGTTAAAGCCCACGAAAAAGCACTGATCATCGTTGATGCTGTCACCAGTTTAGGTGCGATGAATATTCCCATTGACGAACTAGGTTTGGATGTCGTTGGCTCTGGTTCTCAAAAGGGTTACATGATTCCCCCTGGTTTGGGATTTGTTGCCGTCAGTCCTAAAGCATGGGATGCATACAAGACTGCTGATCTACCAAAGTTCTATCTGGATTTGGGTAAAGCACGCAAAGATGCCGCCAAAAATTCCACTCCTTTCACTACTTCTGTAAATATGGTGATAGCGTTGCAAGCTTCCTTGGAAATCATGCAGCGTGAAGGTTTAGAGAATATCTTCACCCGTCACCTTCGCCATCGTGAAGCAACCCGTGCAGCGATGAAAGCTCTCAATTTGGGCTTATTGGCTCCCGATGATGCAGCTAGTCCTTCGATTACATCGGTAGTTCCACCCGAAGGTTTGGATGCAGAAAAGATTCGCGCCACGATTAAGAAGAAGTTTGATATTGTAATGGCGGGTGGTCAAGATCATCTCAATGGCAAGATCTTCCGTATCGGTCATTTAGGTTTTGTCGGCGATCGCGATATTCTCACGGCTGTTGCGGCGCTTGAAGCTTCAATCTCGGCGCTCGGTTATACCAATTTCACCTCTGGTGCTGGTGTTCAGGCAGCGATCGCGGTTCTTAATCACTAGATTTATAGCCGTTTTTACATGAGTTAAGCGGTTTTCAAATCAAAAAATGTAGGGGCAATTCATGAATTGCCCCTACATTTTTTGCGTCATACTCAACTGAAAACCGCTATAAGCGATCGTCCAAGTTTTAAAATTAAAAGACTCGCTATGCGAGTCTTTTTCTTTAAGTCGCCAATTCAAGCATGAAATGTAACGGATTACTTTTGGGAATGGCGCGATCGCTAATTTCGCTTTAAACTAATGCTAGGCTTAATAATCAATGAGTGATAAAAAGCAAATCTAAATGAAATCCCCATCATCGATTGTAAAGTTTCTTAGAGAAAATTTCCAATTTGTTTTAAAGAAAGAAGTTACGGAGAATTTTGAAAAAGATTTTTCTTGGCGATTTTGGGTGGCTTTTTTCTTATTTACAGGATTAAGCTATTTAGGAAATTACTGTCGATTACCGTTGTTTTTTGGGGTGGACTTTTTATTTGGTAGCATTTTTAGTCTGATTGCTACCTATTTTTATGGACTGAGAATGGGGTTGGCTGTTTCGGCGATCGCCAGCATTCACACATACTTTCTTTGGAATCAGCCATATGCGGCGATTTTATTGGTTTTAGAGGCGATTTGGATTGGGATTGGACTAAAGCAGAAGCGATCGCGCAATATGGTTATCTTAGGAGTTTCCTATTGGGTTTGTTTAGGCGCACCCCTATGCTTTCTTTCCTATTTCTTTTTGCTCAAATTTGGAATTAGCTCGGTTATTTTAGTTGTTCTCAAGCAGACGATTAATGGTGTGTTCAATGCATTAATTGCCCATTTATGTATTGATTATTTACCATTAGAGGCTTGGTTGCAGTCAACAAAAGGCGATCGCTCGCGTCAGACTATTCAAGAAATATTGTTTCATCTGCTCTTAGCCTTTGTCTTTTTTCCGATTATGACAACCGCAGTGTTGACTGGATATCAATCGCTGCACTATATGGAAAATCAAATTGATACTCAGTTACGTTCAGGTACGGCGGCTCTTGTCGGTGATCTAAAAGTTTGGCATCGAAGCAATTTATTAACCTTAAAAGAGTTAGCTAAACTAGCCTCTGACGATAACAACTTGAATCGGTTGCAATTTACCACGACTGCTCTAGGTCAGGTATCACCATCTTTGCAACGAATCTACACTACAGATGCTGAAGGCAATGTTTTATCGTCATTTCCAAATGTTTTTGACGAAGACCGAGTTAGTCTAAGTGAATATATCGATAATTCAGAAACTTTTAAAAATGTTCGCTCCACTTTAGATATTGGGTTCAGCGATATTCATACCGATCTCAAGTTAGCTACTTCGCATACTGATATGGTTCTGCCCATTCTCAAAAATAACCGCTTTAATGGTTTCGTTGTTGGGACGCTAGATATTGCTCAGATCAGGGACTTTTTGACTGAAGATGCGGCAACATGGAAAGTCGAAGCATTGCTGGTCGATCGCCATCAAAAAATTATTGCTAGCAATTCCCAGAATTTGTTGTCAGGCGAAACTTTTGATTTGCAAAAGGGGGGCGATATCCGTAGCTTTAGACCAGAGCAGTTCCATTGGACTCCGAAAACAAAAGGACTAGCAGCTATGTCCCGATGGCGCAAATCCTATTACGTTCAGCAAGTTGCGATCGCTGAGCAGAATCCTTGGACGGTAGTTGTGCGGCTGTCGCCTGTTACTTATATTGAGACCTTAGAAAGTCTCTATACTTATATTCTCTTAATCGTACTGGGAATTGTTTTGTTAGCGACAATTGTGGCAAATTTACTCAGTCGTCGCCTAGTTAAACCGATCGCGAAGCTGATGCGACTCACCACGGATTTACAACAAAAGCTCTCCGTTGAGTCAGACTTTGCATGGAAGTCAAAAAGTTTTGCCGAAATTGATACCCTTGGCTATAACTTTCAAGTCATGGCGATCGCCCTACGCGAGAAGTTTCAAGAAATCCAAGAGGCTAATCTCCACCTCGAAAATCGCATCGTGGAACGTACCCAAGCGCTTTTAAAAAGTGAGGAGCGTTGGCAACTTGCCATTCAAGCCGCCGATGATGGTATTTGGGACATGAATCTGGAAACAGGCTTAACATTTCGTTCAAATCGGTGGCGAGATATTTTGGGATTTCCTCCTGACGCTGAAGCGGAGCAGGAAATTGATTGGACTAGTTTAATTCACCTTGATGATCGCGATCGCGTTATAAAAGAACGGGCGGCATATTTGGCTGGCGATATTCCGCGTTACAAAATGGAATATCGAATGCGCTGCCAAGATGGCAGTTATAAATGGATAATTGCTCAAGCTAGAGCTTTATGGAATGAGCAAGGTAAAGCGACGCGATTAGTTGGCTCGATAAATGATATTACCGATCGCAAATTGGCGATCGGCACTTTAGAAAAACGCGAAAACTATCTATCGATGCTCGTTGATGTACAGCATCATTTAATTTCTGAAAACTTGAGCGCCCAAAACTATATGACTATTTTGGGATTGTTGGGACAGGTCTCTGAGTTTTCCAGCATTAAACTTTTTACTTGTGATTCTATCGATAAATTGAATATCAAATTACATTCTGCTTGGTTTAGAGAAGGAATTAAAAAGCCAAATGAATCGCAGCAGAATCAATTTATGCAACAGATGATTAATTGCCAATGGATAGAACGGCTCACCCAAGGTGAAGTTATTAATCAATCAATATCAACTATTCCAGAAACTGAAAAATCTATTTTGACCTCGAAGAAGATGCAATCTATCCTACTCATGCCAATTATGATTAATGGATATTCTTGGGGCTTTTTAAGTTTTCATGATTATTTTCGCGATCGCTTGCGAGATCAAGCAGAAATAAATCTATTAACCATTTTTGGATCATCTCTGGCGATGCATCTAGAAAGGCAACAGTCAAAAATGGAAATGTTGCAAATGATGGAAGCAGCGCAAGCGGCTAATCGTGCTAAGAGTGAGTTTTTAGCCACCATGAGTCATGAAATTCGCACACCGATGAATGCAGTGATTGGCTTTACCAGTTTGTTGTTAGATACAACCCTTGATGAAGAACAGCAAGAATTTATCGAAATAATTAAAGTAAGTGGCGAAGGGTTGCTTACGATTATTAATGATATTCTCGACTTCTCAAAAATTGAATCTGGACGATTTGAATTTGAAATTAAACCCTTTAGTTTACGACATTGCATTGAAGAATCTATTTCTCTTTTGTTACGCCTTGCCTCTATCAAAGGAATTAAGTTAGACTACTCCATGAATATCGATGTGCCTGAATGCCTTGTCGGCGATGTCACCCGCTTACGGCAAATTTTAGTCAATCTATTTAGTAATGCGGTTAAATTTACACCTAAAGGTGAAGTGAATTTACAGGTGTCGGTGCAAGAAATAATTTCTAATCCAGAAAATTCCTATAAGTTATTATTTGCAGTTAAAGATACTGGCATCGGCATTCCTAAAGATCGCTACGATCGCTTATTTAAACCCTTCAGTCAAGTTGATTCTTCCACAACTCGTAATTATGGCGGTACGGGACTGGGACTAGCGATCGCCCATCGACTTACGCAATTAATGGGTGGTGAAATGACCGTAGATAGTGAAGTTGGGGTTGGATCGACTTTCTCTTTTACTATTTCTACGGTTGCAGCACAACCAGTGATTACAGCAGTAAAGCCAAAGGATAATTCACTCTTTGACATTAATTTTGCTGTCAAATTCCCCCTCAAAATTTTGCTAGCGGAAGATAATATCGTCAACCAAAAAGTTGCCACCCGTTATCTAAATCGATTAGGCTACGAAGTCGATGTTGTAAATAATGGCTTAGAAGCTTTAGCTACGTTACAAAAGCAAACCTATGATGTAATTCTAATGGATGTACATATGCCTGAAATGGATGGAATCACAGCAACCAAAGCGATCATTACTGAATTCCCTCAAACACCTTGGATTATCGCGCTCACGGCTAATGCTTTACAAGGCGATCGGGATATTTGCTTGCAAGCGGGTATGCAAGATTATGTGAGTAAGCCACTTAAAGTTAAGGATTTAATTCAAGCCTTAGAAAAAGCTTTTAATAGTATTACAATTTCTAAATAAGGGACTTATCAGAAAAGGAGTGAGGTTGATTGCATAGCCCAATTTAGATAGTCGCGATCAACGGCGATCGCTGGTATGGCAATAATTTCGGGTATTTCATAGGGATGTAAAGATTTGAGCCTGATTGCCAAGGCTTCATAATTTGAGGCGATCGCCTTAATTAAGACTAAATGCTCAGGCTCAAGACAAACTTCCTCTTTCCATCGATAAATGGAAGTCATACTGGGCATCACTTGAACACAAAAAGCCAGTCCTTCTTCAATTAATATTTTCGCAATATTACTAGCCTGATCCATATCAGGCAGGGTGGTCATAATCACAATTAAATTCTGTTCTGAAATTGGCATATACAGATAAACTCAAAAGATGCAAAAAGGAAGGCGTAGCCTTCCTTTTTGCAGTTATTTTTTTGCAGTTATTTAATGTCAGTAGTAGTTTCGGGAGTAATGCTAGCTGAAGCAGCTTCTTTTTGAGTGCGCTTTTTACGCTCAGCTTCCACCATATCCGCGATCATCTGACGCGCCTGCTCGATCTTATCGAGATTAGACCGATACAAATCAATATCCTTCGGTAAGCGATCGCTGCCAATTTTTAGCGAATCACCGACCAACTTGATCAAAGCCTCTCGCTTGGTGCTGTCAGCGATCGCTTCAGGCTCACCAATCTCTAGCAAGGCATATAGCCCCACCCCAAGCAGACGGCTATATTTAAAATTTTCCTTGTGAGAAATCGTTTGCAATTGACCAGAAAGAGGTTCCAGATTGATACCCGAATCTGGATTAGTCAAGAGAGTTTTGATGTCACTGGGGGATTTGGTAGCAAGGTCACTCAATGTCGCGGCATCTTGACGCACGCGATCAGAGTCAAATTGCAGCGCCGCGCATAATGCATGAAATACCGCAAAGCGATCGGTTTCAGGCTTATAACCCACAGTGAAGCGATCGAAGGTGGTTACAAAACCGAGAGCAAAAATTGAGTCATAAACAAATGTTTGATTGACTTTAAGAAGATGAATTTCTACTAAAAGCTCGTCCACAACCCGCCGATAGACTTGATTGACTGGTTTGGGGAAAGCTAAATAAAAATCTTTTTTGGTATCAGAAACAGTACGGACAGTATTCACAGTCAACAAAACCTAACGACAAGATAGTTACAATAATCATCGCACAGATGGCTATAGCATTAGTCTATCGCGGTGGATAAATTTTATAGACTAATGTTTTTACGAATGACGAGACAAGCGAAGATCGGCGAGCATTTAAAGATTGCGTAATGGAGTTTCCTGACCGTGGATAAACTTTCGCTCTAAGTTATTGCAGATCAGCCACAAGGTTATCGCGATCGCTGTGGGTATAGCGCCCAGTAAAATAAGCAATAAATTTGTTGGGGCAAGCCAAAAACTGAGGAGTGGACTAATTGTCCATGCGATCGCGGCGATCGCTATACTCGCCGTCTTAAGCGATCGGACATTTTTTAAAGCTTGACTACAACTGGCACATTTCACCGTATGGGAATGATAGCGATCCAACAGAACTTCTTTTACTAAAGGAGGAGTTAGTTGTTGTCCCACAAAGGGATCGGCTTGATAATGACTGACCCATTTTCGCAGTTCCAAAACATAGGTATCTGCTGCGGTTGCCAAATAGAAAGCCTTTGCATAGTTACGATCTTCCATTTTATCAAGAATCTTTTCTACATAACGTTCTTGATAATGCAAGAAAATTTGATCGTCTTCGAGAATTCCATTTTGTCCGATATGGGAATACCAACGCGGTGTAATCCCAATAAAAAATCTCGGAATTGCTGAATTAAATTGAAACGGGAATCTCGCAAACATTCGGCATTGCCCCTTGCTAGTTGGGGTAGCATAGACAACGGTCATTGTTCTCCCAAATTGTTTAGAGGTTAAATCATGCCACATTAATGAGGGTGCGACGAAAGTGGTGTTTTGCCGTCCTAATTTCCCCCTTCTGGGACCTTCTTCCCATGTGCCATTGAAGCCATTTTTACCGCTTTCGAGAACTTCTAATACCATCGGTGCAGCATTGGCGCGATTGCCAACGGATTTATGATGGGTAAATGGCAGATGACTAGCATCAAGCACATTTTCTAGCAGAGTCATTGCATCATAGGGCAGGTCACGAAAAGTTCCGAATAGAGTCCATTTTTCGGTTTCGGTTTCTAATGGCTCAACAATCGGGATTTTGACTTGAACCGCATTTTCGGGATTACCCGCATAAATAAATAGCAGTCCCTGACGCTCAGCCGTTGGTAATGACTCCACACAAGCGCGTTTGGAAGTATGTGCAGTGCCGCCTTCAGGCTGTTGAGGAATGCGATCGCAACTGCCATCACCCTTAAAAGCCCAACCATGATAAGGACATTCCAATAAGCCATCTTCGGCAATTCTTCCTTCCGATAGAGGCACGAGACGATGGGGACAGCGATCGTCAAAAGCTTTCCATGCATTTGTCTGTCGATCCCACCAAATAACCAGATCGCGCTCTAGCAGCGTAAATTTAGCGGGTTTAGCTTTATCTAAATCTTCTGTATAAAAGATGGGATACCAGGCCTCTAACCAATCAAAGCGATCGCGATCAAAACCACCCGCAGGTAAAATTTGTGACTGAATATCATTATTTTTAGAGTTTACAAGGTTGAGATCGTTTTTTAATACTGTGTTTGCAGTCATGATGTCCAAACTTTTTGTAAGTTTTTTTGAATTGTAAAGTTATGTATAGTTTAGCTTGAGATCGCATAGTTCAGGGTAATAAACAAAGGCGACGCTTAGCGCCGCCTTTGTTTATTGGGTTTGCCAAGCCTTCATTTTGTCAGGATTCATTAAGCCGTAGGGATCGACCATGCGCTTGAAGTTTAGCTGCTCATAATCTACTGTTTTCATGCCACCGTCTTCGAGAATGTAAGTATGAGGATTGGCTATGAATACGCCTTGCGATTCGTGATATTCAATGATCTCGTTGAGGCGATCGCTATTGGTAAAGCGGACAATTTGCAGCGCGGCAGGAATGACTACTCCACTTACCTTAATAAATTCCAAATGCATCATCACCTCATCGCCATAATACTCATGCATTCGCTGCACAAGTTCTAATTTTGGATCGTTTAAAAATAGGCTTTGGAGATAGGTGAGTGAAGGATCGGCGGCGCGGGCGTGTAAGGTAGTGTGATTCCAAGAAAATTCAACTAGACTAATACCTTTACTGGCTTCTTGAGCATTTTTTTCATAGCTAATTTCTCCTTGAAACTCCTGCACAAGACTTAGAAATGGTTCGCGATCGCTTTCAGCAACTAGCACTAAAGCACAATGGGAACCTGCGGGAATAGAACTTCGTAAAGCGGTGAAATAGTTGGGAATTGGGGCTGCATGAACGCTAATCATCTTTTTGATGATGCCATCACTATTGCCAAGGGCTTGCCCAAATCGGGCGGCGGTCATGAAATCCTGAAAACTAATTACAAATTCTGACCATCCGTAAGCAATTCCAAGCGGAACTTCTAATTCGGTAATAATCCCGTTTGTTCCGTAGGCATGAGCCACCTTTTGGACATCATCACCACGCAGTTCGATGATTCTCGGTTCGTCTTCGAGAGTAACTACGCGCACGGCTCTGATGTTGCCGCGATCGCGCAATTGTCCATACATGACTGAGCCAATTCCACCACTTCCCCCAGCAATAAATCCGCCGACCGTAGCACTTCTAAACGTGGAGGGAACCATGCGCGATTCCCAACCAATTTCCTGAGCTTTTTTATCGAGTGCGCCAAACTTCACGCCAGTCTCCACACAAGCTAATCCTGCTTTAATCCATTTGATTTCTTGGAGACGTGAAGTTTCTAAAATAATCCCACCCCGCAGAGGTGTGCATTGTCCATAGTTACCAGTCCCACTGCCTCGCACCGTGAGTGGGATCTTATATTTCACACTGGTTTGAGCAATTCTTAATACTTCGCTCTCATTGCTAGGACGAAATACCACATCACCAACCTTACCCGCCAGCAAGGGTAAAAGAACTGGACTAAAATAAGCATAGTCCTCCGACAGTTTCGCCACTTGCGCTGGATTACTAATCGTTTCGATACCTGATAATTCTTCCAGTAGATTTTCTAAAGATATTTGCATATTCGCGTATTTTCGCGTATTGGTGACACCCCACTATCCTAACATCCGCACACAAAATCGATCAATTACTAGATTGCTAAGAGATCCCCCTCAATCCCCCTTAAAAAGGGGGAAGAAGATAATTTAATTGATTCTCCCCCCTTTCGTAAGCTTTCGTGTACACACAAGTTTAACTGTCTACGTTGCGATTTATCTAAGCCCCCTAAATCCCCCAATTCTGGGGGACTTTGAAAGAATTTTATTTTCTTGTTCCCCCAGAATTGGGGGCTAGGGGGCGATTAATTGTTGATTTGACTGGGTTTTATGACTTGTGTGTACACGTTGGCTTTCGTAAGGATCTAGACAATTCTTAAATGATTTCTTAGACCAAAAATAGTTGTGCAGGATCGAGATAAACTTGCCAAGGTTGAGAATATTTTTTAAGCACAAACCATTTCTCCTTAAATACTTCTGCTTGCAGATGGTAATCCCAATCATGGTTGGGAGGAGTATTTAACTTGATGTATAAAGTCATACGGTGCGGTGTTTCCGTAGTGCGAACCAACCAACAGGGAATTATATTTGGCGAATCATTTCTGGCTGAATTCTCAAGAAAAGCAATATGGTGAGCGCGAAGTCCTATGTGAGTCGGTAAGCTTGTAGCTTCGTAGTTGACTTGTAGCTTACATTCCCAATCGATCGCCTCGACATGATCAAAATGATCAGACGTAATCAGGTTAATGCGTGAAAAGTTTTTACAGCCCGTCAGCCTTGCTGTTTCTAGATTAGAAGGATTTTCGAGAACGTCCGACTTCTCGCCATATCTCATGACTTGACCATGATCTAAAATCAACAGATTTGTACAAATACGATAGGCTTCCTCAATGTTATGGGTGACAAATAAAGTAATTCCTGAATAGTTGCTAAGCACAGAAATTAGCTCGCGTTCCATTTGGCTCCGAAGATGCGTGTCCAATGCCGAAAATGGCTCATCAAGCAGCAAAATATCAGGCTGACTGACCAAAGCTCTAGCAAGCGCCACGCGCTGCTGTTGACCACCTGAAAGTTGATGCGGATAGCGATCGCCAAATCCCTGTAGATCAATACTATGTAATTGCTCAGATACTTTTTGTTTGATTTGTAGTGCTGATAATTCTTTGGGTAAACCAAAAGCAATATTTTGCGCGACGCTCAGGTGCGGAAACAGTGCGTAATTTTGAAATAGAAAACCAATATGGCGATCGCGACTAGGTAAATTTATTTTCTGCTCACTATCAAATAAAACCTTGCCATTGATTGCAATCCGTCCACTTGATGGAGTTTCCATCCCCGCAATACACTTGAGCAGCATACTTTTACCCGTACCTGAAGCCCCCAAAACACCAATAGACTTATCAACAGATTTGTTGATACAGTGCAAAGCAATTTGCAAATCAAACTCAGGTAATTGCTTCTCAAAATCCATCACCAAACCCTCTTGATAATTCGTAATTCGTAATTCGTAATTAGATTGAACTTTTTCCTTTTTCCTTTTTCCTTTTTCCCTCCCCCATTCTCTTTTATTTGACCAGAGATGTGCAGTAGCGATCGCCGAAAATGATATCGACAAAATGATCCCTGTCCATAACCAAGCTTCTTGATTCGCACCTGCTTCTACGGCGGCATAAATGGCGAGAGGAATGGTGGTAGTTTGCTTGGGAATATTACCCGCCAGCATTAAGGTTGCGCCAAACTCGCCTAAACCTCTAGCAAAGGCAAGCATTGCTCCTGCTAAAACTCCAGGAAAGGCAAGGGGCATGGCTATTTGCCAGAAAACTCGCAATTCAGAAGCACCAAGGGTTTTCGCAGCCCGCAATAAATTTTCATCCACTTGCTCGAATGCACCTTGAGCAGTTTTATACATTAGTGGAAAAGTGACAACGACGGCGGCGATTACGCCTGCATACCAAGTGAAAATGATATTGAAACGGAAGATTTGTAAGAACTTTCCCATCCAGCCATATTGCCCAAATAATTGTAGTAATAGAAAGCCAACGACGGTAGGCGGCAATACCAGTGGCGCAAGGAAAATGCTATCAATTACGGCTTTCCATTTACCGCGATATTCGAGAAGGCGATAAGCCGCCGTAATCCCTAAAAAGAACGTAAAAAAGATGGCAGTAGTTGCCACCTTTAGAGATATCCAAAATGGAGAGAAATCAAAAGGTACTGAATCCATATTTCTCAAAAATAGTCTTGGCTGGTTCGCTGGATAAAAATTCTAGATAGGATTTGGCGCTCGGTTGGTTTGTGCTTTTTTGGATAACAGCGATCGGATAGACAATCGGTTTATGAAGTTTAGCATCAATGACTTGCACTACTTTGACTTTAGTGGAAGTTTTCGCATCCGTTGCATAGACGATTCCTGCTTGAGCATTACCAGATTCCACAAATTGCAGCACTTGCCGCACGTTATTCCCTAAGACAAATTTTGATTGCACATCTTGCAATAGTTCTAATTGAGTCAAAACTTGTTCGGCATATTGACCTGCGGGAACGCTGCGCGGATCGCCGATCGCAATTCGTTCGATACTAGCACTGGTTAAATCCTTTAATTCTTTAGCATCGCCTTTATCCGCAGGAACGATGAGTACTAAACGATTGCTTAATAAATCGCGGCGTGTATCAGCAACGATTAAGTCCTTTTTTTGTAGTTCATCCATTTGCTTGGTGGCGGCAGAAATAAAAACATCAACAGGAGCGCCATTAATGATTTGTTGTTGCAAATCACCTGAACTGCCAAAGTTATTCCGAATCGCGACATTAGATTTGGCTTTGCTATATATGGCTTTGCTATACAGATGCGTGATTTCTCCTAATGCTACTTTGAGACTTGCTGCGGCTGAAACGGTTAATTGCACATTCTCTTGTTTGACAGCAGGTATACTTGCTTGATTACTCTGTTCAATCGTTGGCGAAAAGAAGCTACATCCTGCGATCGCACATAGCGTAACAACTATTGAAGAAAGAAAAGTAATAAATTTTTTCTTGTTCATTAAAATCTCATAATGATGCTCAGAGCATGGCGTAAGTTTATTAATAGCAGCAAGTAGCAGTCAAAATCGGTAAAAATCAGATAAAATATGGTTGTCTGTAACGTTTTTGATTGTCTTATGACCCTAAATAAAGTGCATCTAGTTGGACGGGCAGGACGAGATCCTGAAGTCAAATATTTTGAGTCTGGAAAAGTCGTTTGTAACTTTGCGATCGCCGTTAACCGTAACACCAGTAATCGTGATGAGCCGCCCGATTGGTTTGACTTAGAGGTTTGGGACAAAACCGCCGAAGTCGCGGTCAACTATGTCAAGAAAGGCAGCTTAATCGGCATCTCAGGTTCACTCAAATTTGATCGCTGGAATGATCGCACCACAGGCGATGAACGTCAAAAACCCGTAATTCGCGTTGATAGACTGGAATTACTTGGCTCGCGCAAAGACAATGAAGCCGCTAGCAGTAGCAGTAATACCACCTACGATGACGACTTCTAAACCACTTCTCGGTTAACAAGCTTTGCAACGCAAGGCTTGTTGGTTCGGCTAAATACGGTTTTCCGACTTAAAAATCAGCGATCGCATCGGTAAGAATAGATCCAGCAAATTAATCCAGTAAATTACATCCCTAGGGAATCTACTATGTTTAATGTCGGTGAACTCAATAGCGACCCCAACGCTAATAACAACCTTTTACTCGATTATCTCAAAAGTCAATCTCCTGAAATCTTGGCAAGGGTAGCCCAGTCCGTCACCCCTGAAGCCCATCAGATCATTCATCAAAACATTCAAAACTTAGTTGGCATGTTGCCACCACCAAATTTTAATGTCAGTATCACCACCGATCGCGAAAACCTCGCTAACTTAATCGGCTCCGCAATGATGACGGGCTACTTCATTAAGCAAATGGAAACGAGAATGCAGCTAGATCATTCCCTAGACTCCGTGTCTAGCCCCGAAATTTAGGTCTAAAATCTCGTCTTGAAATCTAGTCCCGAACTATAATCGTAGAAATCATCAGCCACGATTTACTGCCCTAACTCAAGAATTAATACCGCACCAATCATGACTACAACGCCGCTACGCCCAAAACTGACTTCACCGTTTCCTGTTTCAAATCGTCCTGACGCACTAGGAAGATTTGGCATTTTTGGCGGCAAATATGTTCCTGAAACACTTATGAGCGCTCTCGCTGAGCTAGAGACAGCTTTTTATCATTACAAAAATGATCCTGTCTTTAATCAAGAGTTAGATGGCTATTTGCGAGATTATGTCGGAAGAGCGACCCCACTGTATTTTGCGGAAAGATTGACGCAGCATTATGGAACCGCGCAGATTTATCTTAAGCGCGAAGACCTCAACCACACGGGCGCTCATAAAATCAATAATGCCCTAGCTCAAGTTTTACTCGCGATTCGTATGGGCAAGAAGCGCGTAATCGCTGAAACTGGCGCGGGACAGCATGGTGTGGCGACAGCGACAGTTTGCGCTCGGTTTGGCTTAGATTGTGTGATTTACATGGGCGTACAGGACATGGAGCGCCAATCTCTAAATGTGTTTCGCATGAAATTGATGGGAGCAGAGGTTCGTCCTGTGGAGGCAGGTACAGGTACGCTAAAGGACGCAACCTCCGAGGCGATTCGTGATTGGGTGACAAACGTGGTGGATACCCATTACATTCTCGGATCGGTGGCGGGACCTCATCCCTATCCGATGATTGTGCGTGATTTTCATGCCGTAATCGGTAAAGAAAGCCGTAGACAGAGCCAAGAGAAATGGGGTGGTTTACCAGATATTTTGCTGGCTTGTGTGGGTGGGGGATCGAACGCGATGGGACTATTCCATGAATTTGTGGATGAGCCAAGTGTGCGCTTGATCGGCGTAGAAGCAGCAGGTAAAGGTACAAATACCGAATTTCACGCCGCAACTTTAACTCTTGGACGGGTCGGGGTGTTGCATGGAGCAATGAGCTATCTCTTGCAAGATGAACAGGGACAGGTACAAGAGGCGCATTCGATTAGTGCTGGTTTGGATTACCCAGGGGTGGGACCAGAGCATAGCTATCTCAAGGATTTGGGACGCGCTGAATATTACAGTGTCACCGATCAAGAGGCTCTCGATGCATTCCAGCGTCTATCCCGTTTAGAAGGAATCATTCCTGCTTTGGAAACATCCCATGCGATCGCCTACTTAGAAACCCTCTGCCCTCAACTCACGGCTGATCAACGCATCATTATTAACTGCTCTGGTCGCGGCGATAAAGATGTGAATACGGTAATTCAGTACTTGAATCTATAGGTATTTGTACTGCGTAATCTCTCTTAAAAGTGCTGTAGATAACAAAATATGTAGTAAATGGGTGATTCTAGTAGGATAATGCAATAATACTTGCAAAAATGAAGCTACATCACCTCTAAATTGATCGCAGATCGACAAAACTATGGACATTAAGCTCATCAACATTGGCTTTGGCAATATTGTTTCCGCAAACCGTGTGATCGCGATCGTTAGCCCTGAATCTGCTCCCATCAAGCGGATCATCAACGATGCGCGTGAGCATGGCAAGCTGGTGGATGCCACATACGGAAGACGAACTAGAGCCGTAATTGTCACTGATTCTAGCCATGTGGTTTTGTCCGCAATTCAACCCGAAACAGTTGCCAATCGTTTTGTCATAACCAAAGAAGTCGCTACAGATTAAACATATCTAAGGATTCCTACAAAGCAGGAATCCTTAGATATAGCAATCCGAAATGAGTTAAAACAGAGTTCGACTTCGCTCACCCAAGGTGGACTGATGGCTGAGCGGAGTCGAAGCCAGAAATGATTCAGGATTGCTATACTATTCCAGTTTCAAGATAGGAATTTGCAAAACTTTGAGCGAAATTGAACTAAAAGCAGGTAAATTAATTGTCGTAACAGGACCAAGCGGCGTTGGCAAAGGAACTCTGCTAAAAAAGTTATTGCAACAATATCCTGATCGCCTTCTCTTCTCAATATCGGCAACCACGCGATCGCCGCGTACTGGCGAAGAAAATGGAAGAGAATATTTCTTTTGGAGTCGCGATGAATTTGAACAAAAGCGCGATGCAGGAGAATTTCTGGAATGGGCGGAATATGCAGGAAATCTGTACGGTACGCCTCGTCCACCGATTGACCAAGCGATCGCCTTGGGGCAGATTGTTCTCTTAGAAATTGAGCTAGAAGGGGCGCGACAGGTGGCGAAATCTTTCCCCACGGCAAAGCGGATTTTTATTGCGCCGCCATCGATGGAAATCTTGGAGGAGCGACTGCGCCAACGCAGCACTGATAGTGAGGCACAAATCGCTAAACGTTTGGAACATGCCAAATTAGAAGTCGCCGCCGCCGATGAGTTTAATATCACGATTGTTAACGATGATTTAGAAATAGCGATCGCTCAACTCGAAAAAGCGATGTTTGATGGTTAGTTTCATGCTTAAAATATTGTTGCTGACAAAGCCAGTATATATATATTTTAGATTTGGGTTTCGGAATGACAATGTGGAGTCTCGTTAATGCCTTGCTATTGTTGGGCGCGGCTCAATCTTTTGATGGTCGTGAAATAGCTAGGTTTCCGCGATCGCTGATCAGTTTTGTCACTCGTCCAGTATTAGCTTCGGTAGATGTTGCCAACCGTCAAAGTGATCCTGTGGCAAAGCAAGCAATTAACATAATGATTAGTGAACTTAAACAGGCGGGATTCACTAATCCCAATCAAGGTGTTTGGATTCAGTCCCAAGATGGGGCGATCGCTTCAGGAAATTTGTCGAGCGTACCTCTGCCATCAGCCTCGCTTACCAAAATTGTCACAACTTTGGCTTCCTTGCAAACCTTTGGGGCAAACCATCGCTTTATCACCAGTATTAGCCAAACGGGAAAAATTAAAGGCGGCGTACTCAATGGCGATTTGATAATTCAAGGCGAAAGTGATCCGTTTTTTGTATGGGAAGATGCGATCGCCATTGGCAATAAGCTGAATAAGTTGGGAATCAAGCGAGTGACGGGCAATTTGATTGTCACAGGCAAATTTTCCATGAACTACGAGCCTGATTTATTTGAATCAGCTAGTTATTTACGTCAAGCCTTTGATAGTAGTCAATGGGAGGGAGAAGTAGCGGAACAATATGCCAAGATGCCTGTGGGAACTGCACAACCGCAACTGGTAATTTCGGGGAATGTGCAGATCTTGTCAAACCCAGCCGCCACAAATATTGCCGACCGCAAACTATTAATCCGTCATCGGTCATTACCCCTTTGGCTAATCCTCAAAAACATGAATATTTATAGTAATAATGAGATGTCAGAGAATTTAGCCTTACAAATGGGAGGAGGAAAACAAGTCGCGGCGATCGCGGCTAATGCATCAGGAGTTCCCCTATCAGAAATTCGATTGATTAATGGTTCTGGATTGGGACAAGCTAATCAAATTTCACCCCGCGCTACGGTGGGGATCTTGATGGCTGTCCATAATCGCGCTCAGATGGAGGGTTTGACCCTAGCCGATCTGTTCCCAATGGGTAATTGCAACTGCGGCACAATTGAGGGACGCAAGATTCCCCAAGGGGCGATCGTCAAAACAGGAACTCTATCGGATGTAAGTGCTTTAGCAGGAATCGTTCAAACTCAAAAAGGAGCGATTTGGTTTGCGATCGTCAATCGTGGCGAAGGCAACATTGATACATTTCACCAATCACAGGATCGCGTTTTACAAACTTTAGTTGCTAAGTGGGGAATGCCAAAATCACCAATATTACTTTTTACGGAAACGCCTTGGAAAGAGGGCGATCGCGATCGAATAGTAAAGTAGGCTTACTTAGGATTGGGAATTTAATAAAATCATCATTTGCTGTAGGGGCGGGTTTTGCAGATAACCTTGCATTGCATGGTCAAATCATCGACTAAACCCGCCCCTACTCTCATAGGTTATTTATTTTTCATTCCTTAAGTGATGAGCCAGAAATCTATGACCAAATCCCGTCTATTTAAACATTACTGACCTGCTAATCAATATATCGCTTATAATGCGGTAAAATTTTATTACCTAGTAACCTTATCTACTTATTAAACATACACAGATGAATTTTGACATATTCGATATGCCTACTATGAATTTACAGCAGACAAGTAGAGATGACTATTCCGCAATAGTTACGGTTAATCAGTTTAAGGCTTTAGGAAGTTACTCTAATTGCTGTTTCCAAGATGAAGAAATGTATAGAAAATACATGGAATCTGTCAAAAAAAGAGATGTCAACAAAATAAAATTATCAGAAGTTAAATCTCAATTAGTAAACTCTTGGAATACCGAAAAACTTCTCCGTTATACTGCACAGAACTTCACCACGAATTCTGATGGGTTTGTCATACAGTGGGTATTTCCTCAGGCTTATTATTCTATATTCAATTCAACATTGGCATTTTTTGAAACAGTAGGTCATAGTGAAAGATCTCATGTCGCAGTTAGAGCTAAGGTAGCTGATTTGGCGCATTCAGGAAAGTATCCCGAAAAACTTTGTGTTTGGAGTGATGGAGTGAAAAATAATATGACCGTTGAGGGGCTTGCTTGCTCGAAAGAAGGTTTTGAACCGCTTTTGTATTTACCCGATGATGATAACAACGTAAAATGTCACATTCATTCATTCATGCGAACAACGAGACAAATCTATCTCGACAAAAAGCGTGAAGATTTAAACGGCAAGTTTAAGACAAAGCAAGGAGGCAACAAAAAGCAATTAACTTTTGCGGATTGGAATAAAGTATCTGAAGCTTTAAAGAAGACTTCTTGGCTGTGCTTGTTGTATCGCAAACGAATCAAAGCTAATTATCAGGATATTGATACTTTTTTGAGCAACGAATTTCAGGTCTCGGAAGTAATCAATGCAATTGTCTCTTTAGTTAACGTTTTGAATTTTGTAAACGAAATAAATATTTATAAATCAATAGGAGAAGAAATGGAAGGATGGATCGGTAATAGGTATCAATTTGTAAGTGATAGAGTCGAAAAGATGGCTCTATCGACTTTACTATGCTATCCAAAATAGGTTTCAACGATTTTTCGGCGTTTGTGGATACCCAAACCACTTAAAAATGTTCAACGTGAACATTAGCATACGGAAAACGATAGAGCCGAAAAGATTCAGTCTTTATCAGCTCAATAGCAAAATAATACTTTGCTTCTAACTACAGGACAAAAAGCTTTAAATTCTTTCTCCCCAAGGCTTTTACATAAAGCAATCATCATTCACGCTACACAAGGCTCTTGGGCAAAATACGTCTAGTAGAAAATGAAAAGTTTTTGAAATGATCATAGTTATGTCCCACCCCCCAGAAAACAGTATGTTTGCTATTTGTGTAGTTAATGCAGGTTACGAAGATCTGCAAATCTGGAAACTATACCAAATTATTGACGATCCCCTAGCTGCAAGTGAAGATTATCTGCGTGTGGTTGATGAATCAGGTGAAGACTATCTTTATCCCGCAAGTCGTTTTGTAGTGGTTAGATTTCCAAAGGTAATTGAGGAGAGACTTTTGGCATTTAGTAATGCGTCTTAACTGTCATGATTATCATTGATTACGCTTAGCAAGTTATTTTGAGATCAACTGTATGATGGGTTCAACCCTCTACTTTTAAAACTGCTTCCATGTCGTTTAAGCCCTTATGACACCTTTACCAAAATATCGACCGAAACAATTATCACTAGGTCCTTTAGAGTCAGAACTCCTAAATATTATCTGGGATAATACAAGACTAAGCGCCACAGATATTCACGATCGCATTTTGGTTGATCCCGATCGCGAGTTAGCCTATGGTTCGGTGATGACGGTTTTGCGCCGACTAGAACAGAAGGGCTGGATTAATTGCGACAAAGAGGGACGGACTTTATATTGGCAAACCTTAATTTCTCGTGAAGAAGCTCAAGCTTTACTTGCCTATCATCAACTCAATCGCTTTTTAGAATTAGGTGATGCCGATATTGTCGCCGCCTTTGCCAACGATCTCGATCGCGCCAGTATCGACAAACTCGAAGCGATCGCTGATCGCTTAAAGAATCTACGCCTATCCAGAGACAAATCTCAAGACAAATTCAGAGACAAATCAGAGGAGAGTTAAGTCATGCCATTTTTCTCTATCCATTTTGTGATGATTGTCGGCTCTCTTGGTTTAGCTTGGGGCTTACGCTATGTTTGGCAAAATACATCAATTTGGTTAATAAATCGGTCAAAAAATCAATCAACAAGTTGGCAGAAGCGATGGCATCAAGCGGTGGTGTGTTTTGTGTTGCCACCAATGTTAGTGCTGATGACAGCGATCGCGGTGCTATGCATGGGAGCCGAAGGACAAATGATCGGTTTACAGGTGGGACGATTGAGCTATGCGATCGCATTATTATTTTTGGCTTACAGTATTTTTCGGGTTGGTCAACTTGCTTTAACTGGTTGGCAGTCTTTACAAAAATTACAAAAACTAGTCATAGATTGCAGTGAGACTCAAGTTACAAGACTTGCTCAAATACGTTTATTGAATATTCCGATGCTGTTTGCAGCGCAAATTGGGTTTTGGCGATCGGAGCTTTTTGTGAGTCAGGGATTGCTTGACACCCTTGATGAGCATCACGTTGAAGCTGTTTTATTGCATGAACGCGCCCATGCCTATTACCGCGACACATTTTGGTTTTTCTGGCTAGGCGCTCTGCGTCAAGTTATGCCTTGGTTGCCCAATACCCAAGCACTTTGGGAAGAAATGTTACTATTGAGGGAACTTCGCGCCGATCGCTGGGCGGCTCAGCAAGTTGATGGTTTGTTGCTAGCCGAATCATTGTTGGCTATGGTTAGTAGCAATGTCCTGCTCACTGATATCCCCACAAATAACCTTGACATCACCTGTGCGGCTAACTTCGGCTATACCAATACCAGCGATCGCTTAGAAGAGCGGATTAATTTTTTACTTGACGAACCTGAACCCCTGCCACAACTTTCTTGGCGATCGCTATTTTGGATTGGCTTCACCCTATTACCGCTTACAGTATTGCCGCTACATTCGTAACCAGAACCCAAAACTGTGGCGCAGCTTTTAGGGTTTAGTTTATTAGACATAGAGAGCAATTATGGACTATCAACCAAACCAGCATAACCCCCAATTTGCTCCTCTCAAACGTGGTATTAGTCAATTCAATCACGACTTCTACGCGATACTTGGCTTGCCCTTGAATATTCAGCCTAACGGTATCCGCCAAGGCTATTTGAGCATCGCTCGTATCCTCCATCCCGATGTCTATGGCTTTGATTTACCAGATAAAGCTATTCGATCGCAATATCTTGCCAAGTTAGTCAATCCCGCCTACGACACATTAATGCGTGAGCAGGAACGCAACGCCTATCAAGGAATTTTTAATCTACTGGCTAGACGTTTAATGCAAAAATCTCGAAATATTGAGATTCATGCCGCCGTTGCTTGTGATTTGATGATCTACCCTAATGATGCTTTTTATGAGCGTTCAGTTGCAGCGATCGCTAAGGTTCAATATCAAGATCCCGAAAAAATCCTAGAACATACCGCTCAAATCAGTGAATTAAACTTAGTTTATATTCTCTATAAAGAGGGCTACAACTATGGCAAGTCAAATATTCCGCCTGTACTGATTCCTCTTGTAAAGCCTAAAAGTTCAAATCTGGCAGGTATTCAGAATTACTACACGAAACCTGACCAGAAAAGCGATCAAAAAAACGACCAAAAAAACGACCAAAAAGCAACTCAAGTAAATTCTACTACGACTAAAAATAAGCCTCTGCCACCACCACCAAAACGCGGTTGGTTATCTAATCTTCTGGGATGGAGTTCACCAGACGACAAAAAGTGATGTGACTTGAAATCCACAGAATACCCTGCAATAAATTACGGGCTGAAAGCTAAAACCCGTTGAAACGGGTTGAATTCAGGAATTAGAGAACTCTTTCCTAAGTAGGTAGGCATAATTAATTGTCAGATAGTGGAACAGGCTTCTAGCCTGTTAACGGGCAAGATGCCCGTTCCACGCACATTTTATATTTAATTACAACCAGCTACCTATAAAATCAACACCCCAGTATCAGCCCTCCTTACTTTGGTACAGACCAAGAACGAACTTGTCCCAAGGTAACAGGAATGATATAACTAACATCAATGGTAAAAAGATAAACCTTTTTTGCTCTTAAACCACGTTCAGGATCAAAAAACTTTAATTTCACGTCCCAACAATCGCTATTAACACGACAAAAAGGACTTTTTTCAATTTCAATAGTATCTAATTCCATTCCTGTGGAAACCGCTTGAACGAAGCTAGAAGCCGATTGAAAAGCATTAGTTGCTGCAAAATTTAAAGCCCGATCTTTAGAAGTTTTGCCTAAGTTTTGCAAATCAAAATAAACTCTCTTTAAGAAACTACTTAAACTTCTTCGCATTCTAATTTCTTCAATATCAACCAATTCATCAGAAAGAGTTTGTAACACTGCATCAACTAAACCGTTGATTTTCCAGCCATACATTCCTCTGATATTATTAATCGTAATTACAGGAACTTCTTGACCAGAAAATAGGGTTATAGTTTTATCACTAATTTGTCCTGGAATACTCACTCTTTCAATATAATCATCACTGCTTTCTGGTTCAATTTGTCCAGCTAACATTAAATTCAACATTTCATAAATATCACCCGCAAAACCGCCTTTTATTTCCAGTGCGTAGATAGGATTAAATTCTTGATTAATTTTCCAAATTAAAGATTTGCTTTCGGACGGATTTCCAGCTAAATAATTGACAATTTGAGACGCATCATAAGGGTTAGCTGGAATCATTGTACCGTCAATTGATACAGGCGGCATTAATTGTTTAAAACTGTCCCGTCTCGCTTCACTGCCGAAGTCATAACCAATTGTTCCTAAAACATAAACTAGTTTAGATGCGGCACTAGGGGTAATGCCATGATTAGATTGATTAGGGGCAATATTACTAACAGTTACATCTGCATAATTATCCCTAGTAATTACATTGCTGACAGTCACTGTTGTTAATAAGTCTCCCGTTAATATGTCTCCCGTTAATAAACTATAAGCACCCGAAATATTTAATTTTCCTAATAAACAGCGTTCGGGTTCTTCTACTTCTTTTGGGTCGCAAGGAATCGCACTTTTTAAAATAGCTTGGCGGACTTTTTCTGCATTAGGTTTTTCACCTCTTTGTAACTGCATACTCATTAATAAAGCGGAAATGCCAGTAACAATTGGTGCAGCGCAACTTGTACCCTGTTGTTTAATCGGAATATCTGTTCCAGGTTCAGCCCCTAAGATATTTTCACCGTTAGCCATCACCCCTTTTTCTTGATAGTCACCACCATAATTACTAAACTTAAATGGTTGTCCATCATCACGCATTGCACCCACTGTTAAAACATCGGGTAAAATTGAAGGAATACACCAACATTCGCCTTTATCATTACCACCAGGAGCCACAATTAAAATATTACTATCTTGACATTGTTGCACGGCACGGGCAAAAATTTCTTGTGCCATGCCTGATTGAGTAGGATGACAAGCCGCAATATGAATAATATTAACCTCTGCTTTTAAGGCTTCGTTAATAGCATGGGTAAGATTTACAAAGGAGATAAAATCATCTCCCGCGAAGGAAATAGGAATATTAATTGCGGTACAATTAGGCGCAATACCATCAACAGGAGAGCCATGTTGCCCCAAAATTGTACTAGCAATATGGGTGGCATGACTAGAAAATTCAATCCGCATTTGAATGGCTTTAGGAAAATCTTTAAAAAAGGCTTCTCTTTCTTTTTTTGCTTCTTCTTTATCGTGATCAGGGTCTTGTTTTTTCGCCTTTTGTTGTTGGTTAAAATCCGTAGCTAATTTTAAGTAATGATAATACTCATCATTGAGTTCAATATCTTCAGCCCAATAGGGTTTAAATTGAGTAATATTTGCACCTTTAAAACAAGCACGTTCTAAATCTGCCGCACCGTCAAGAATGGCAATTTTAATACGAGAATCGCCTTTTGTGCTTGTCCAAAGTTCGGACATTCCAGGAATAGTAATTAAATCGGGCATGGAATTTTTACACCGCTATAGTATCGAATTTAGTTTATAGCAAATCGGATCAAACGAATTGACGCGCACAATCCTAGTCAGTTCGGGGGACTTGCAGATATTGGGCATCGGTGGGGAAGTAAAACGGGACTTAGATCTTTTGGGGTGGGTATTTTGGGTTAATTATTGTACCAGAAGCTCACAAGAAAAAAAAGATTGGTTAATAGTTATTATAAAAATATAATTATTTAGGACTTACGCATTGTCAGATTGCCATAAATGTGCATCAACGAGAATACGTCATTTGAGGCTATCGCTAAAGATTATGTAGTTAATGACTTTTTTGAGAAAATACTTTTATAGCTTGGTCAAAAAGTATTTCTTGATACTAAATTAGCCCAATGCACAAGATGGGGTTTTGTCAATGCGTAAGTCCTATTATATTATTATAATATTATTATAAAAAAAATTTGACAAGTAGCCTAGCTTAAAGTTACACTTCTCTCAAGTTTAACTTACCAAAACTTACTAAATGTGGAGACACAAACCATGACTAAGAAAAACCTCAAACCCCAACAAGCCGCACCCGTACAACGGGAAATCAATACCACTTCCTCTATGGGTGGTACAGGGCTGACACCCCTGCAACAACAAGTATATCGAACGGATATGAATAATCCTTTTGCGGGCGACGACGCAGAGTAGTCCCCTTGATTCTAACACTAACCTCAAAAAGTGTCAAAAGTCTTTTTCTACTTGCCATGGCGCACGGTTCGCATCTATGAATTGACTCACAATCCTAGTCAGTTCGGGGCTTTCCGTTACCTGGCACGGAGGTTGAACAAGATGAGACTTAGATTTTTTCGGGTTGGTGGTTAGAGTCTTATTGGAGAGATGAACCCCAGCCAACAGCTTACTACCCCAGTGGCATCGGGTTGGGGTCTTCTTCTCCTTGGGGTTGTACCTTTGGCAAAAGCCTTTATATTTCTTGGCACAGTCTTCTAAACTATTCCCTAGTTGTAGGAAAGCAGGATGCCATTGAGTTAAGCCATCATCGGTTAACCGCTCATAACTGCCGTAGTTACTGAAATCGTAGAAGAAACCAGAACGCATTTTTGCCGCCTTCGGGTTGCCGTGAATATAGCGCAGGGTATTTAAAGCCCTGTCCTTGTCTGAAGGAGGAAATCCATCGCTAAAGTAGCGTTTTTCCCAAAAATGTCCCGTCCTCCTTAACATACGGTTGAAACACATCGCCGTGTACCAATTCAAGAAGTGCATAATTTTGGGTAAATCTTCGGGTTGTGCAGGTTCGATCAGATAATGGACATGGTTGGACATAATACACAAAGCATAGAGCTTAAACTTGTATTTGTTCAAAGCCTTTTTGATGGTATAAAGAAACACCTCCCGACACTCGCGCTTTTGTAGTTTAAACTCACGGTTATTGCAACGGATGGTGATATGGTAAGAATATCCAGACTGTAAATTTCGAGGTTTTCTGGGCATACCTTTTAACAATATAAAAACTAGCCATTTTATGATAGCTGATGTAATCCAAAAAGACAGAATCAAAGAACAAAAACTACAGTTTATTCGCAATCATCAACAAGTCTTTGATGTTGAGCCAATTTATCCGCTACCCTTATTTGAAGACTTTGTAATGGGTGTAGAAGGTGACTGTAACATTGAAGTCTCTTGCAAGATAGAATCAGACAAGTTAATTGCCTCAAGATTTATGTTTTTTTTCAAAGATAAGGCGCAACAATGGCAAAAATATCTTCATCAATCTCTAGTATTTTTTAGTCAAGTAGAAAACCGTGTTGGTGTGCAAATTGATTATTCTTTATTACAGCAATTTTTAGGTTCTAACTTTGATTTTAGTAAAGTTACTATGCTTTCTGCGGGTATTGATTTAAGAAACAATCTGGCTGAATCTAGCCTAAAAATGCACATTAGAATTAAAGATTACCCCGAAAAGTTAGATAAAGCTTTATCCTTAGCAAGTGATAGTGACGATTTGATTCCTGTACGCCAATTTCTCTCCGTTGTTGGCTTTGATTTTTATTTTGATGGTCGCAGTGCAATTGAACTTTATCCTGAAGTTCAAGAAGAAGATTTTGCCAAACCAGAAACTCAAAATTTAGTCTGGCGATATTTTCCCAATTTTGTTTTAGAACCTCTAAAAGTCACCAGCTTATTTGGTTTTGGTGTATCTAAAGCCAATGACAATCCAGTTCTTTACTACAGCCTCAAAAATAGACAAGATTTAGTAAATTATTTTAAACTCAATGATTCCGCCCAAAGGGTTCACAGCTTTTATCAACATCAAGATATATTACCTCAAATGTGGGTAGGTACTGCCCAAAAAGAGTTAGAAAAAACCAGAATTGAAAATATTAGACTTTATTATTACAAATCATTTAAAACGGAGTAAGCTTTATGTTGACGATAAAAGTGAATGACTTAAAACAACTCTATGACATTGATGATGCTCAATGGTTAGAAGAAACGGTTTGGCTACTAAAAAAGCATCAATTTCAACAGCTAGATTTAGATAATTTAATCGAGGAATTAGAAGATTTGGGAAGGGAAAAGAGAAATTCTGTAGCCAGCCTTTTAGAACAGATTATCCGTCATTTATTGTTACTGCAATACTGGACAATTGAAGCGGAATACAACTCAGTTCATTGGCAAGAAGAAATTTACACTTTCCGTACTCAATTAGGACGAAAAATTACCGCCAATCTCGGCAATTATTTAGAGAAGGAATTAAATTCTATTTATCAAGATGCGTTAGGATTTGTGAAAATTAAAACCATTAATTCCGTTGTTTTTCCGCCTGATTGCCCTTACTCCCTAGAACAATTACTCGATCGATCTTGGTTGCCGTAAAAATTAATAAGGAAAACATCAACATGACTAACATTCCTGGACTAAAAAAACTATGGACAGAAACTAGAGGTGATCCTAAAATTTGTGTCGCTGTACTCGATGGTATAGTTGACCAAAATCACCCCTGTTTTGACGGTGCTGACTTAACTCGACTCCCTAGTTTAGTCTCAGGAGAAGCCAACCAAAATGGCTCAATGTCAGCGCACGGCACTCATGTTGCTAGTATTATATTCGGTCAACATGATTCACCAGTAACAGGAATTGCACCCCAATGTCGAGGCTTAATTGTTCCCGTTTTTGCCGATGAAAGGCTAAAATTATCGCAATTGGACTTATCCCGTGCGATCGAACAAGCTGTTAATAACGGTGCTAATATTATTAATGTTAGTGCGGGACAATTAACCGATGAAGGGGAAGCAGATACTTGGCTAGAAAAAGCTATCCAGTTATGCCAAGAAAACAACGTTTTGCTAATAGCGGCAACGGGAAATGATGGCTGTGAATGTTTGCACGTCCCCGCATCTTTGCCCACCGTTTTAGCAGTGGGAGCAATGGATGATCAGGGTAAACCCCTTGATTTTAGTAACTGGGGCGAAGCATACCAAAAGCAAGGCATTCTTGCCCCTGGAAAAGATATTTTAGGAGCTAAACCTAGCGGTGGTACAATTCGCTTAAGTGGGACAAGTTTTGCGACTCCTATTGTGAGTGGAGTGGCGGCTTTATTACTGAGTTTGCAAATTAAAAGAGGAGAAAAACCCGATCCTCAAAAAGTTAAAAATGCCCTTTTACAAAGTGCTACACCCTGTAATCCTAAAGACACCGACGATCAAAGTCGCTGTTTAATGGGCAAATTAAACATCCTTGATGCGATAGAATTTTTAACAGGAGAAACAATGTCCGAAGAATTAGAATTAGAAAGCGTAGAAGCTTCTGGTTGTGGTTGCCAAGATACTCAAACTAACGAGTCTGAATTGGATAATCAACTAGAAACAGCATCAGAAATCAAACATGATGAAGTCGTTGCATCTGTAACTACCCAAACCCCAATTAATCTTCCCTCATTCCCTCAACAAACTACAAACCAATCTACCATGTCAAACCGTACCTCAAATTTTGTTACCGCCAGTGAAGCACCTAGCGAACTTGAAGGCAAAAACTTAGTTTATGCTTTAGGTGTATTGGGTTATGATTTCGGTTCAGAAGCTCGTAGAGATTCCTTTAAACAGTTAATGCCAGGGGTTACTGTTGAAGGAACAACGATTCCTGCTAACCCCTACGATGCTCGTCAGATGGTGGATTATTTAGGGGAAAATTTACCTGAAGCCAAGGCGTTGATTTGGACATTAAATTTAGAATTGACTCCTATCTATGCGATCGAACCCGTTGGCGGTTTTTCCCGTGATGTTTATGAGGTTTTGCAGGGTCTTTTAGACGGTCAAATTCAAGCAGAAACCGATCCTAATTTTGTTCAGCGTGTGAGTATTCCTGGGGTTTTGACGGGTCGCAGTGTCAAGCTTTTCTCTGGTCAAGTCATTCCCGTTATCGAAATTAACAATACACGCGGTTTATACGGTTGGAAAGTTAATACTCTTGTTAATGCGGCGATCGCTTCTGTACAGGCCGAAGCTGATGGTGCTGAGGAAGATGCCATCCGTCGCACCTTGAGCAGTTTCTTGAATCGTATTTATTATGACTTACGCAATTTAGGCACAACGTCCCAAGATCGCGCCTTAAATTTTGCTTCGACTAATGCTTTTCAAGCAGCCCAAACCTTTGCTCAAGCTGTGGGTGCAGGTTATGAATTGGATAGTATTAATGTGGAGAAAAGTCCTTTCTGTCGTTTAGATAGTGATTGTTGGGATGTTAAACTGAAATTCTTTGATCCTGAAAATAGCCGTCGCGCTAAGAAGATTTATCGCTTTACTATTGATGTGAGCGATACTGTTCCTGTTACATTGGGTGAAGTGCGTTCCTGGTCTAGTGCTTATTAACTTGCATTAATTGTAGGTTGGGTAGAGCGAGAATCAAGACCCAACCTACCACCAAAAATAATTTTCCCACCAAAAATAATTTTCCCACTCCTCCAAGTCCCAATAAAATGAGATTACCTAACCTTTCTCCGCCAGTCAAAAGACCTGATGTTATTTATCCCCATCATTCTGTAGATGTGATTCACGGAACTGCTGATGAATTACTTGCTATTCGCCTCAAATTATTACATGGTGCGAATTATAATGATCCCGCCGCTTTTGCTAACAGAAGTTATCAACAACTTAAGTCTTCTGGCTGTCGATGTGGATTGTAAGATGATTTGTGTATCTAACTTGAAATTAAACTAGGAGTTGATGAAATTATGAGCAGAAAAACTAAAGTTACTGAACCTGTTAGCCAACCTGAAAAAAAAGAAATTAAACAGGATTGTATGATGACTGGACTTTCGGATTATGGTTTTTGGTCACAAAAGGTTAAAGAAGAACGCGAAGCCCGAAAAGAACCCGATCCTTCGTTCCGACGCGGCCGCATTTGGTGTTAGTTATACCTTGAACAAGGTATGATGAGTGCTGAAGACTGAGAGAACTGTATGGTGCATCAACTGCCAACTGGCGCAAAAGACTTACTTCCCCTAGATGTTGCTCAAAAGCATTGGATCGAAAGCCGTATTCAGCAGGTGTTTCAGTCTTGGGGCTATCATCGCATCATTACCCCAACTGTCGAACATTTGCGATCGCTGACCGCAGGTGGAGCCGTTGATCCTGAATCGGTAATCCAATTACATAGCAGCAGTATTGAGATTTTAGGATTGCGTCCCGAATTTACCGCCTCGATCGCCAGAGCTTATGCAGCCCGTTTAGGTGGAAATGCAACCTCATGCCCTCAGCGCCTCTATTACAGCGCCAATGTCTTTCGCCGCAAAGCCGATAACACTTCTCAAGAATCATTTCAAACAGGCGTAGAATTGCTGGGCGCGTCAGGATTGCTGGCTGATGGCGAGATCTTGATGCTTTTAGCCGCCAGTCTCGATCGCGTAGAGTTGCCAGATTATCGGATCATTCTCGGTGATGCCAGACTGACGGGAGCCTTGCTCGATCTGCTACCCGAACAATATCGCGCTAAAGTCCGCCAAGCTCTAGCGAGTCTTGATCGCATTGCCATCACCGAGATGGACTTACCTACCGATGTCAAAGTTTATGCTCTAGAATTAATCGATCTGCGTGGCAAGCCCAAGGATGTACTGAGCCGTTTAGCTAATAGTGCATGGATTTTGTCTCTAACATCGGGACTAACAGGCGAAATTAATTATCTCAAGTCATTAATCGATCTCTGGGAAAGTTTAGGAACAGCTTTAGGCGATCGCTTAATCCTCGATCTCAGCTTTATGCAAACCTTTGACTATTACACAGGACTGGTATTTGAAGTCGCTTGTAATAACTATGTTGTCGCCCAAGGTGGTCGTTATGACGGACTGCTTGGTGTTTATCATCCCCAAACCGTTAGTTATCCCAGTATTGGCTTTTGTATCAATATTGAAGCCCTACAGCAGGCTCTGCAATCACAGTTACCGCAAACTCTGAATCTTTCTGATTGCTTAGTTGTCGCCAAGACTCCTGAATCAATGCCAGCCGCCTTTGCCCATGCTGCAAAATTACGAGAAGCTCCTGATAACCAAACGATCGAGTTAGAGCTAGAGTTTCGTTCCGCCGATGCGGTAAGAGATTATGCGCGATCGCGTAGCATTTCAGCGATCGCATGGGTCGGTAATGATGGCGCGATTCTTGAAGAGACCCTGAATGTATAAGTGTTTGTCAAACGTACCCATCACGCGTTACCCACATTTCTGCGGACGCGCTCAACAAACTTTGGGTGATTTCCCAAATCATCGACAGACTGTGATGGTGGCATCTCGATCCAAGTTGCTTCTGCATGTAACCTATCCACATAAGCATAAAAAGCCTCGCGATCCTCCCGATGAGCTAAAACATAAGCGTATAGCTCTGTCTGCTTCATTGTTGAAAAATCAATATTACTCATACTACATATCTCCATTTGCCATTGGGATAAATCTCAATAATATTCTCCTCACCTGCCAAAAAGAAAACATTACCTGTACGTTCATCTATTCGCACTAGATTTATTGGTAAGTAAAGGCTGCTGAACCACACACAAAGATTGAAACATTGCGTCTTCTGTTCTGACGTTGGAAATTTTGACACATTACTATGTGGATAATAGATTTGTTTAGCGTTATTTTAGCATAGGGGCTAAATCCCGATAAAACTCGCTCGCGCCGCCTAAAAATTCATGTTAAAATCAAGCCAGCGTATCTCTAGAGAGTTACTATGCAAAAAGCCCCAATTAAGTCCGCAACACCACCGACTCAAATCATTCCCAAAACAGTAATTAGTCTCCTCGATCATAAGCAGTTACCAGACTCAGACGGAACCTTTGTGAAAAATTTTCAGGAACACCCGCAAAGTATTGTTTTAACAAGCTCTATAGAACCCGTGCTCCAAAAATTACATTCCGATGGACGCTATTGCATCGGTCAAGATAGCGGTATTTATTGGCGGCTCATGGAACCACCTGAAAAAGGAGCCGAATCACCTGACTGGTTTTATGTGCCTAATGTATCGCCACTTCTCGATGGTGAATATCGTCGTTCTTATGTGTTATGGAAAGAATCTGTCGCGCCCTTAATTGCCATTGAATTTGTGTCTGGTAATGGTTCAGAAGAAAGAGATGCAACGCCTCCTAGTGAAACTGAAAAGGCTGGGAAATTCTGGGTTTATGAGCAGGCAATTAGGATTCCTTTTTATGTCATTTTTGACGCATGGAGAGATGGTCTTGAGGCTTATCAATTAGTTGATGGTCGTTATGCCAAGATGCAATCGAATGAACGCGGACATTTTGCGATCTCGCCGATGGGTGTAGAACTTGGGCTGCAACAAGCAGGGACAACTACATGGCTACGCTGGTGGGACGAATCGGGAAATTTATTGCTGACAGGTGACGAACGGGCGATCGCGGAAAAACAGGCGCGATTAAATGCTGAGGTGATCGCTGATCAACAAAAGGCGATCGCTGATCAACAAAAGGCGATCGCCGATCAAGCAACCTTAGCGCAAAAACAAGCCGAGCAGAAAGCCCAACGATTAGCGGAAAGGCTGCGATCGCTTGGGTATGATCCTGAAGACATTTAAGGCGATCATCTTTTTAACTGATTAATTTCATTGGTTAATTTCATTGATTAATCTTTAGCTAGAAATCTGGATAAACTTTATAAAAATTTCTATGGAATTTGTCAAATTTAGACAAATTGCGGTACTCTATTCAACCAATCATCCATTTTTCTAATGATTTGATAGTGATACGGTATTACTGAAATGAGATTTCCAGAAACTGCAAAATCAACTACTAGTTTGGCTTTTAGCCTAGGGCTAATTGTGGCAATTGTTGCGACAGGCTGGTATTACATTATTTTGCCTTTCCAGAAACAACCCCAAAAACCTTCTTTTAGCAACGATCTTAAGGCGGCTCCAGCCCCTCTATCGCCGATCGCTACGATTAAAATGCCAGCCATGCCGCAACCAACGGTTAAGGCAAGAGCAAAACCCACTGAGGCAAAGTATTTAGGCAAAGTCAATGCCAATATTGGCTTAGTATTTCGGGCTGAGCCTAGTCAATCGGCAAAAAATATCGGTGGAGCCGACTATAACACCAAGGTTGCAGTGATGAAAGAAACCCCCGATCGCCAGTGGGTATATGTCAGAAATGAAGCCACCAAAGAAGAAGGCTGGGTAAGATTTGGGAATATCACCAAAGAATAAAGGGTAAGGATTGACGGCGCTTTGCGCCGTCAATCCTTACGATAATAGAAAACTATTAGACATGGACTAGATCGTGAACTTAGCCCAATTACTTGCTCAAACTGCCGCTAAATATACTGACAAACCTGCAATTATCTTTGAGGACGAGGTTTGGACTTACCGTGATTTTTATGCTCAAGTGCAGCATTACGCATCCATACTCGATCGCTTAAACATCAAAAAAGGCGATCGCGTGGCTGTGCAGTTACCAAAATCAATAGAATTTCTGTTTCTGCATTTTGCCATTCTCAGCATTGGCGCGATCGCCTTACCCCTAAATCCCGATTATCGTCCTGAAGAAATTAGCTATTTTTTAACTGATTCGAGTAGTTCTCTATTTGTAACAACCAGCGATCGCTATGCCAAAGTTAAATCCGCGATCGCCCATTTATCAGAATTACAAATTCTATTTCCCGAAGATCTGCTTGCGTTCCCTCAAATAGAATTTCTGTCCGAATATGCTGCCAGAGATAATGATGTTGCCATGATCTGTTATACATCAGGTACAACAGGACGGTCTAAAGGTGCAGCGATTTCCCATCGGAATTTGATCACGAATATCAAAGATCTTCATCAAGCATGGCAATGGAGCGATCGCGATGTTTTATTACATGTTCTACCGCTATTTCATGTACATGGATTGAATGTCGCGACCCTTGGCTGTCTCTATGCAGGGGCGACAATGATCATGTTTGAGAAGTTTGAGCCGCGTCGAGTTTGGGAAACGATCGCATCCGCAAAATGTACAGTCTTCATGGCAGTTCCTACTATCTATCAAAGATTAATCAATGAATGGGAAAAGCTAGAATCTCAGCCAGATTTGAGACCAGATTTGAGTGCAATGCGCGTATTTATTTCTGGTTCCGCACCCTTAAGCGATCAGCAATTCTATCAATTTGAGAACTTGACAGGTTTTCGGATTCTCGAACGTTATGGCATGACTGAAACAGGAATGAATGCTTCTAATCACATTGATCATGAACATCGCAAAGCCAAAAGTGTCGGCTTCCCATTAGCATCTGTGGAGATTCGGATCGTCGATCGCAGTGGTGATGATCTCAAAAAATCAGAAGTTGGTGAAGTGTGGATTCGTGGCGAAAATGTTTTTCAAGGCTATTGGGGTATGCCCGAAAAAACTGCTGAAGCTTTTGTGGATGGATGGTTTCGCACGGGCGATCTTGGCTTTCAAGATCCCGATGATAACGATAGATTGTATTTAGTCGGTCGCGCTAAGGAGCTAATTATCACAGGTGGTTTTAACGTTTATCCCAAAGAGATTGAGAATGTCTTAGAATCCCATGAGTTCGTAAAGGAATCCGCAGTGATTGGCTTACCAGATCAAGATTTTGGTGAAAGAGTAGTCGCAGCGATCGCGCTCAAATCTGAAATTAACGTCACACCTGAAGTTCTAATCAAACATTGCAAAACTCGTCTTGCATCCTATAAATGCCCGAAGCAAATCTTTTTTGTTGAACAACTTCCGCGCAACGCAATGGGTAAACTCCAAAAAAATATTTTGGTGGAACAATTTATCAACCTTTAAGAATTACTTTCTGCGGTCAAAAGATCTAAGAGATCCCCCTCAATCCCCCTTAAAAAGGGGGAAGAAGATAATTTAATTGATTCTCCCCCCTTTCGTAAGCTTTACAAGGGGGGAGGATTAATTAATTCATTTTCTTCTTCCCCCTTTTAAGGGGAATTGAGGGGGATCATTAGCAACTAACGATTGGCAATAATTAATTAGGAACTGTATATTTTGAATAAGAATTTGTTGCCTCGCCGTCGCTTTTTAACTTATATGGGATTGGGAACATTGGGAATTGGGAGCGCATCCTGTGCTGCTCAATTTGGTTCCAACACAGCAACTACGTTGCCGAGCACATCTGATAAATCGACTGATAAATCAAATAGTGCTGAAATTAAACCCGTGGCAACTAATATTGAATCGAATGTGCCGAAGTTGCCAGAATTTCAAGGTATTTCTCAATGGTTAAATTCTAATCCTTTAACTATTCAAGACTTAAAAGGAAATGTCGTTTTAATTCAGTTTTGGACTTTTAGCTGTATCAACTGCCAAAGGACATTACCTTATGTGACCAAGTGGCATCAACAATATGCCGCTAAAGGATTAAAGATTATCGGTGTGCATACACCAGAATTTGCTTTTGAGCGTGATCCCAATAACATCAAGGAAGCCATGCAAAAACATGGCATTCTTTATCCCGTTCCCATTGATAATGAGTTTAAAACTTGGAAAGCCTATAAAAATGAATACTGGCCCCATCTTTATCTAGCCGATCGCCAAGGCAATTTACAATATGATCATATTGGTGAAGGCGCTTATGCCAAAACTGAGCAGACAATTCAAAAATTATTAGGATAAAGTAAATGCAGCTTTCTCCTTTGGCGATCGGCTTATCGATATTGGGTGGACTTTTAACAGCTTTTTCACCCTGCGTGTTACCAGTTTTGCCGATCGTGATTGGGCGATCGCTGCAAACCCATCGATATGGTCCGATCGCTCTAGTCACAGGAATGATCAGTGGTTTTGCGATCGCGGGGAGTCTATTGGGAATTGCAAGTCTATGGTTCACGAGCTTAGCGAATTTTATGCGGTATTTTGCGATCGCAATTTTGTTAGTTCTAGGCACATTATCACTCTTTCCCAAATTGAACTATTTATTGCTATCCAAGTTACCAATTCCTAAATTCAAACAACCAGAAAGAGTTAATTTACTTGGAGAATTCTTTTTAGGTTCACAACTAGGTTTGCTATGGACTCCCTGTGCAGGTTCTGTCCTTGGCGGTATTTTGGTTTTAGCGGCTGTCGAAAACCAAGTGTTTAGCGCTTTTGTTCTGCTCCTATTTTACGGAATTGGTGCAGCAATCCCAATATTATTGCTTGCCTATTCCAGTCGATATTTCAGTAAAGCATTTTTACGATTACGCGCCCATAGTCAACTTTTGCAAAGAATTGGTGGTTTATTGATCTCGCTGACGGCGATCGCGATTATTCTAGGATGGGATGTCAAGATTCAACTTTGGTTAGCGCCTCTATTCCCACCTCTATTTGACCTGTGACGACCTGTAATTACATTACCCAAAAATCAAGGTTCTACTTATGAGTCCCAAATCGGCTCCTGCTCCCAAACAAGCATTTTTTATCAAGGCTTTCCATTCTATTAATTTGATTGCGCTGATCTTCATGACTGCTAGTGGACTGCAAATTTACAATGCAAATCCTGTCTTCGGTGGTCGGGCAGGTTGGCGTTTTCCGAAGGAATTACTGTTAGGCGGATGGTTAGGCGGTGGTCGCAACTGGCATTTTGCGTCAATGTGGGTGTTTTCCATGACCTTGCTCATTTATGGAATCTACATTTTTATCACCCGTCGTTGGAAACATCGATTTGCCTCTGAGAAAGATATTCAAGCATTGCAAGCTAAAAATCCTAAACGCAAAAATTATGCTTGGCATCGCCTTGCCTATACCGCGATTATTCCGATTTTGTTGATCGCGATTGTTTCGGGATTATGTATGTATAAGCCAGTCCAGTTTGCATGGATTTCAGGCTTGTTCGGCAATTGGCAAAATCTCCGAGTCGCTCATTTTCTGACCATTCCCATGGTGCTAATTTTTGCGATCGCTCATATATTTCTATCATTTAAAGTTGGCGGCTTCAAGATGATTCGTTCCATGTTCATCTAGCCACTGATGTTACTTGGAAGTTTGTAAAACCCTCACCCCTAGCCCCTCTCCCGCAGGAGAGGGAAAAAGAAAATAACATGGCTTTTGCTCCCCTTCTCCTGCGGGAGAAGGGGTTGGGGGATGAGGGTTCCATTGATTCACCTGCTTCGCGGGAGAACCAGTTTCTTTTAGTAGCCTTACGCAGGAATAAACAAAATGCAATTTGATAAACATCTCTCCCATCGGTTTTCGCGTCGTCAGTTAATCCAATATGCCAGTCTGTCAGGGCTGGGATTGGCTTTAGGAAGTTGTTCGAGTGAATCTAAATCTAGTCCTCTGTTTAAGCCACTCAATCAGCAAGCAGGAAATGTCCGCGCTTTATTTGAGCCACTCAACCAAAGCATTGAAGAATTGATTTTTCAAGCTAAAAACCCTGCTCCAGAATATCCAATCAGTGCGATCGAGCCTGATGCATTATTAGTTAATTCATTCAACGGTAATCCCATTATTGATCCTAATTCCTTCAAATTAATTATTGATGGAGCCGTGGCTAATCCCATGCAATTAAGCATGAAAGATATTCAATTATTGCCGCTAACTTCAATGGTGATTCGCCATGTGTGCGTGGAAGGTTGGGCGGCGATCGTGCAGTGGGGTGGCGTGCGCTTGTATGATCTAGCAAAGTTGGTGCAGCCAAAGGCTGGAGCGCGTTATGTGTATTTTGAATCCGCCGATAATTATTATGAAAGCTGGGATATAGCTTCGGCATTGCATCCACAAACCTTGCTTGCCTATCAAAAAAATGGTCAAGATCTTCCAATTGAGAATGGTGCACCTTTGCGTTTAGCTTCGCCGATCAAGCTCGGCTATAAGCTATCAAAATGGGTGATTCGCATCAATTTCACCAATGAGCTTGTCCCACAACGCCGAGGTTATTGGGAAGACGAAGGTTATGAGTGGTTTGCAGGACTATAAACAAAAATCGCCCGATTAGCGGGCGATTTTTGTGTTTTAAATTAGGGTGGCACAAAAAACGTAAGGGCAATTCATGAATTGCCCTTACGTTTTTGTGCTTTTTATTTAAAACCCGCTATATTATATACCAATTCACGAAAGTGTGACAACACTTTTGTGAATTAAAAACCAAACCCAGTAAGGTTTTTAATTCTGGTATTAATCGCTTAGATCAGGAACTAACATATTAGAAAAACTCGTCTAAGAATTTACGGAATTTTATAAATTTTTATAAATAAGGTTCAAAACATCATGTTGCAAATTCGACTTAGCTTAATGACTGCGATCGCCATGCTGACCTGTTGGGGCTGTGGTAATCCAGAATTACCGACCTCTTCACCAACACCAAATACAACGACCTCAACAAACTCGACCACCACTACAACATCTTCAACAACCACTGCTACCAAAACACCAATAGAATCCCCTAATAATGCTGCCAAAGCGATCGCGATCGGCAATATTAAAGAATTGGAAGATAACAGTATCTGTGGCAAAAACAAAGTTACCTATGCCTATGGTGAGACTTCCAACTATCGCGTCTATATTTGTGCCGATGACAAAGAACCCGATCGCCCTCGCTACTACATCAGCCGCAACAAAGATGGTAGCGGTGGATTGGATATGGAAGCCACCAATTATAATCCTCAGCAAAATGGAGCGATCGAGTTTAAAAACGAAGGATATATATACACTCTTGAATCACCAACCACCCAAAATCCTGAGCCAGTATTGCGCGTCACTTTACCCAATGGCACATTAAGCAAAGAGCAGTTACTTCGATATCTGTCTCGCAATAACACCGCTAAATCTTCTAGTCCTGCTGCTTCTACTCCATCAAATACCAACGCCGATCCATTACAGTATGTGCTGCAAAATCGTGAAAGTTTAGGTATTTGCAAAGATAATTTCCAAGCTGAAGCTACTCAGAAAGGTATGGGTTCCAAAGCCTTTCAGATCTCTGACAAGAAATACCTAGTACAGATTCAATGTTTTCTCGCCGCCTATCAAGGAGCCTTTGAGTATGTGCTTTGGAGTGATGACTCTCCAAAACCGAGTGTTGTCGCCTTGGAGTTTGATAGTTTTGCCGAATCAAAAGCAGGTGAAAAGCCCAAACGAATTACGAGTAGAGCGATCTCTGGTATGCCCAGAGTTAATGTCCAAAAACAAACCATGACCAACTTCACCAAGTTTCGCGGTGTCGGGGACTGCGGCTCATCGGCTCTATATAAACTAGAGGGCGATCGCATGGTTTTGCAAGAATATCGTGCTAAGTATGAATGCGATGGCAAATATGTCCAAGACTTTCCAGTAGTTTACCCATAAATTCTTTAATAAAAGCGCCGCTTTGCGGCGCATTTATTAATCAAATTAATTGTGGGCAGTTAGTCTTAATCAGACAGGGATGATTAGGGTCGCCACTTTCTATTTGTAAAGTTGTATGCTGAATGCCAAAGCGATCGCGCAAATCTTGACTAGTTTGCGCCAAAAATTCATCGCGAGGCTGCCCCGTAGTCATAACTAAATGAGCAGTAAGCGCGGTTTCCACAGTACTCATGCTCCAAATATGTAAATCATGAACTTGCGTTACACCTGATAGTTCAGATAAATAGGTTCGCACTATTCGCTCATCAATATCATTGGGAACTCCATCGATCGCTAAATTGAATGAATCTTTTAATAGTTCCCAAGTACTAAAAATAATTAAGGCACTAATCACCAAACTGAATGCAGGGTCAAGCCAAAACCATTTCGTGAAAATGATCGCAATCCCAGATAAAACTACGCCCAGCGATACCAAGGCATCGGCAGCCATATGCAGAAATACAGCGCGGATATTCATATCATCCCTACCCCCTGCTCCTTTCCGCCCTGATATAAACATCAATGCAGTTCCCGAATTAATCGCAATCCCGATCGCTGCTACAACAATAATCACGACACCTTCGACTGTACTAGCGGGTTGAAGTAATCGCTGAATTGCTTCCCAGATAATCCCTCCCGTAACAATTAACAAAAAGATGGCATTCAAAAAAGTCGCTAAAATCGATGACTTGCGCCAACCGTAGGTATAGCGGCTAGAGGGTTGACGGCGGGATACAAAAATAGCCACCCATGAAATGATTAGCCCTAAAACATCGCTCAAATTATGCCCCGCATCAGCGATCAGCGACACTGAATGCGCCAAATACCCAAATATAAATTCCGCAACTACAAACCCACTATTCAATAAAAATCCCACCATAAATGCGCGATCGTAGTTAGATGGTGCATGATCATGTCCATAATGAGCATGAGTATTATGTGAATGTTTGGAGTGTCTATGCGAGTGCTGATGAGACATTGCTCTCAATCCTCAAAAAATTTGATGAACTTAGTAAGGCGGGATTTTTACATTCTTAGGACTTACACAAAAGTATCAAACGCAGGGCAATTCATGAATTGACCCTACTGTAAAGCCCTCAACGGGATTTGAACCCGTGACCTTTCCCTTACCAAGGGAATGCTCTACCTCTGAGCCATGAGGGCATTTTTTTTCGCTTAACGATTATTACACAATGATGCATAATTTTTACAAGCTTTAAAAATATTTTTCTGCGCTAGAATAATTGCTCTCTGAAATAACAGCAAAATCGTTACATTTCATCCTTAATTCTTGAATTGGCGGAACATTAGCGAAACAAGACAATTGCACCACTATTGACTTTGTACGATCAGATTGGCAAAAATGCTTTCCCGTATTGCGAAGAGAACTGGACTGAAATCAGAAAATTTGTAGATATGCCTTAAAATTATTTTTATTTTTGCTAAAATGACAATCATCCTAGTGATGAACCCCTTTTTTATGAATGCGATCAAATACCAAGCCATAGTCAAAAATGGCAAGCTAGATATGCCGATGATCGATCTTCCTGAAGGAACAGTTGTGGAAGCGATTTTGTTAGTTGAGCAAGAAACAGAGTGGAAGTTAAAAATGGATGAAACAGGATATTTGCTATCCACAATAGCCAATCGCCGCAACACGCTAGAAGGATTAGATGAATTAAAGCTACCTCAAAATTGTATTTATGTTGATGTTGCTACGCTATGAGAAAAAAAGACGCTGGTAATAATTATGAATGAAGATATTCGCTGGAAGCAGAGATTTTCTAACTATAAAAAAGCATTAGCACAGTTAACTAAGTTTATTGATCAAGATGAATTAAATGAACTGGAAAAGCAGGGATTAATTAAGGCTTTTGAATATACCCATGAATTAGCATAGAATTTATTAAAAGATTATTTGCAAGATCAAGGAATACAAAATATTACTGGTTCTAAGGATTCTGTGAGAGAGGCTTTTAAGGTCGGATTGATTGAAGATGGGGAAAGTTGGATGGATATGATTAAGGATCGTAATCAGACGGTGCATACTTATAACGAAGCTACGGCTGGGGCGATCGCTACGAATGTTCAGACAAGATTTTTTGCCTTGTTTGTAACGTTATGCAAAAAGATGCAGGGATTACATGATAATGCAACCTGATGAAACTGTAAAACGATTTGGACTAAAGGAAGCAACAATTAATAAAATTATTGCTGTATTTGTAAAGTATCCTCAAATTAAAAAAATATTGTTATATGGCTCACGCGCTAAGGGAAATTATCGCAATGGCTCGGATATAGATTTAACTTTAATTGGTGATGAACTTAATTATTCACAATTAAGTAGTATTGAGTCAGATATTGATGATTTGTTTTTACCTTATTCTTTTGATATATCGATTTTTAAGGATATTGACAATCCTGATTTAGTCGATCATATAAATCGGGTTGGCGTTGTTCTGCACGAAAAAGATTCGCATTTTGGTGAAATTGCGAAGAGAACTGGGCTGAAACCAGAAAATTTATAGAGATGCCTTAAAATTACTTTTATTTTTGCTAAGATCACAATTATCCTAGTGATGATATGGGCAATTTTTTATGAATGCGATCAAATACCAAGCCATAGTCAAAAACGGTAGACTAGATATGCCGATGATCGATCTTCCTGAAGGAACGGTTGTGGAAGCGATCTTGTTAGTTGAGCAAGAAACGGAATGGAAGTTAAAAATGGATGAAACAAGATATTTGCTATCCACAATAGCCAACCGTCATAACTTGCTAGAAGGATTAGAGGAATTAAAGTTTCCTCAAAATTACATTTATGTTGATGTTGCGACGCTATGAGAAAAGTTGCATTTCTAGCTCGTGGGTTCGATGAATTCAAAAATAAAAAAGCCTTGAGAATGTTCCCAAGGCTGTAGAAAAGAGAGTGTAATTGAAGAGAGAGAAGATGTAAATCTTACTGTGCTTTGATTTGGTTGCTATCAAGCACCTTCTGAGTTTCTGCACCAGGTTGATAGGTATAGCCCCAAGTTGCATTCTGACTGTCATCAATAATGCGGGGAGTGACAATAATGATTACTTCACTGCGTCTATTCACTGAGCTAGTGCTTCTAAATAAGGCTCCTATAATTGGCAGGTCTCCGAGAAGAGGAACTTTATTGAGAGTCTCAGAATCTGAATCACGAATAACTCCTGAAAGCACGAGAGTTTGTGCATCTCTTAGTCGAATTCGTCCAGAGTTTAAGACTCTTTCAGAGATTGGAGTTATTAGATTAAGCCCAACAAGCGTTGTTGCTAAAGGCGTAGAAATTCTAGGTGAAACTGACAAATTGATAAAACCATTATCATCAATTTTCTCAATATTGATGGATAAAGTTAAGCCAACTTGAGCAAAGGTAGCTGTAGTCGTAGTTGTGGATAGTGTCGCAGGAGGTGTGGGAGGCGTGACTGTCGTGGTGACATTATTAACAACTTGATCTGTTAGAGCAATTGTTGCGGTTTCTCCCTCTTGTACAGTTAAATTAGGATCTGTAATAACCTTTGCATTTCCATTTGCAATTGATGATTGAAGAGATGCAAAGATCGATGATGGTAAGGATAAGGGCTGTGTACTATCGAAAGTAATGGCAATACCATTACTATTAGGAGGACTTGCATTAAAATCAATTCCCTGCGTAATTGTAGGGTTTCCACCAGATGAAGTCAGAAAACCTGTTAAGGTCTGACCATTATTGACAGTAAGCTCAACAACTCTCACATTGACCATTACCTGACGCTTACGCAGATCCAGTCTTGCAATTTGAGCTTCAGCGTATTCCACTTGTCGCGGAGTACCGATTAATGTTACAGAATTGGAACGTTCTTCAGCGATTACTTGTAAGCCTCTCAATAAAGGAGTTGCCCCTGATTCAGACGTAATTGAGACTGTCTCTAGGGTTGGTACAGCTTCGGTCGTAATGTTAACAATAGTCTGAGCAGCAGTACCAATCGTAGCAGTTTGCACTCCAGGAATTGGTCTTTGACGAGTGACTACGCGAGAAGCGCCTAAACCAATCAGATAAGCAGAAGCTTCACCAGTTGTAATCTGATTGAGTCGATAGGTTTTAGTAACTAAGTTCTTGAGGGTTACAGGCAGCTTAGTGGCGACAAAGATTGTATTACCAATCCGATTTGCTTCAAGTCCAGTAATTCTTAAAACATTATTAAAAACATCTTGAGCAGTTTCATTTTCAATAGAGAGACTTACTGGTTGATTAACGCTAGTCGCACTTGTCGCTCCTGCTGCGGGGGCTGCACCTGCGGCGGGAGTCGCCCCCGCTCCTGCGGAGACAACACTCAGACCTGCTACCCGTCCGATTAAAGTCAAAACTTCGATCGCGGGTGCATTACGAAGGGTAATCCTTGGTACACGCTCAGCCGAACCGAGATCGACAATATCAGCACGCAACTTTGAAGTGGTTGTGGCAATATCGCCAACTGGTGGAGTCTTGATGGGACGAAATGACGGCGCAATTCCAGGAACCCGCCCTTGTAACTGAGGAGTCACAGGCTTTGTTGCAGATGGTGGAGTTGAATTGGGCGTACTGCTCTGAGCAACACGAGTTGTACCATCAGGATTGGTAATTGTAACTTTGGGCTGAAATAGAGGCTGTCCGACTGAAGATGGGTTCGCGGCAGTACTTTGAGCCGTAAGCACCTTATTTGAGTCATTATCACTTTTGAGCACCCCAGCATCAGGCGCATTAGCGGAAGAGATAGAATTTGTTTGCATCTCTAAGCTAAACACCAGACTATTACTAGTATCTTGACGCTTAATTAAATCTTTGAGAACTTCAGGGCTAGCAGCCGTAACCCGAATTCTCACCTTATTTGTTTCGTAGGGAATTGCCTCGATCGCTGTGATTCCAGGAGCAGGATTTGATTTGGTATAGCTGGCATTACCACTACCCAATTGCAATTGAGCGCCATTTAATACCGCAATCCAATCTTTCCCTTGACGGGCATAGGTCACTTGAGGGCGATCGCTACTGGCAAAACTTAAAGTGAGGTTAAAGCGATCGCCTGTCACACTCGAATTAATATCAGTGATACGGCTAGCGACAGCGATCGCTTCTGACTTATTAGCTGGCACTTGAGCCTGAGAAGCAGCAGGATTAAAAGCCAACACCTGTGGGCAAGTCGCTGCCATCAGAAACCAGCAAGCCAGAGACTTAACCCTTAACTTTCTATCTAATTTCCCAGTCAATTTTGTATTCATACAATTACACTCCTCTAGCTCCTGACGGAAACCAATACACTTAATCTTTTCGGGGGACTCTCTCAAAATCCAAACCGATCCTAATTAAAGGAACAACATAACCGTGGCAGAATTGACGCGATTATGGGTTGAGAGTTTACCACACTATGTCAATTTAAAATATTAATTTGAAATTAATATTTTACTAACGTAGCTTGGCGCAATTAAAACCCAAAAGCAAAAATTATGGCGCACGCGCAGCGTACACCACGGCTTTTGATTTTTTACTTATTTCTTTGGCGGTGCAGCAGCAGGAGCGGCGGCTTTAAGCTCAGCCTCAGTTAATGGCACAAAAGCCTCAAGGGTAAAATCTGCCCCAAGCAATGGAGGTAAGCTATCTAACAGCTCCTTATCTTTACCTGGTGCAAGTGGTCTAGAAAACTTAAACTTATCAATAGGCAAATTCTTTTTAGTTAGCTTTAAGTCCTTGACAACTAACAAAGGCTTTAGCCGCTCAATTTTTTGAATTGTATTTAATACATCATCAAATTTGCCATCAAAACCAATTGTGAATGAGTAGGTTTTGTATTGCGGTCCTGCTATAAAAGGTTTTGGTTGGAAATTCCGCATTGTACCTTCTAGTTCATAGGAAAAATCTGGAGGCAAAGCGATCGTGATTGTTTTCGGTATCTGCTCTTGAATATCTCGCATCAGAGTATCTATGTTATCCACATTTGGCAAAAGTGATAGCACAAATTGATTTTGTTTCTTCGCTTCCTCAATTTTGGCTAGGACATTGCCTTTACCCGCAATCTTCTGTTCTAGACCTCCAACAGCAGTTTTTTTGGTAGAGATATTTGTTTGTCCTGATTGCACCTGATCCCAGAGAGGAGTTACATAATTGGTCGCCATGTAAATTGCTAACCCAATACCACCAATCCCCATGATGATTCCCAGAACTTTGGAAGTAAAGGTAAAACCAAATAGGGTTAAACCACCACCTACAACCTCTTCAGTTCCTGAAGCAGCAGCGTTAGTCATTTTATTTAATCACTCCCTGTTGTTTTAATAAATTAACTCTGGCAACTAGCCCTTCTGCACCTCTTTTCTGAAGTTCAGGTAATAGCTCCGCAGGATTTTTAGATGTGATAGCCGTTTCGATTACGAAGTTAACCAGCGTAAAGTTAGAAGCAAGTGTTGCCTGTTGCAAAGTTGATGATACTAATCTAGTTCTTTCGGCATCTAAAAGAGGAGAAGCCTTGAGCAGTAATATAAAATCATTCAACTCATTATAGTTGGTGACTTTGCCATCTAATTGGATCGACTGTGTAGGATCTGTTGATGTCGGAGATTTTTGGCTGATCGAATTAACCTGTACAGTAATGGGAGTGCGATTTCTAATTTCATTGGCGATCGCACTAGTAGGAAAGCTCCCCACAAATAGAGCCGAAATCTTATTAGTTCTATCTTCTACCTCTTTTAATTGATTTTCTTGACCTTCTAAGACCTTAAGTTTCTCATTTAATTGTGATTCTTTAGCGGTCAGGGTAGCAAGTTCCTGTTGAATTCCTTCATTAGCAGCATTCAAAACCACAAATGCGCCGCCGACCAAAGCCAGTGCTACAACTGCCACCGCACCGCCATAGATTAGAAACTGCGAATCAGCGATTGGTGGACGTACTGCGGCTTGAGCCTCAGCCGCCGCGCGATCGCTTAAAAAATTAATATCAAGATTATACATATTGGTTTAAACCTCCCTCAACCCTAGCCCAAGACAGACAGACATCGCCATCCGTTCATGAATGGGAATATCTCCATCAACCGAAACACCCACAGTGGTGAGCGGATCGATCGCGTTTGCCGCAATACCGAGTCTTTGACTAAAAAACTCATTCAACTGTCCGATACAAGATCCAGGTCCTGTAATTAATAGTTGAACAACATCCGAGCCAGGGGACTGTCCAGTATAGAAATCAATAGAGCGACGTAACTCATCGGAAAGATCACCGACAACTCGCAAAATCGCGGCATCGCCTGGAGTACTACCACCACCAGCCACTAGACTAGCGGTATCAATCGACTGCACAGGTACGACAGTAGAACTCAACATTTCCATATCGGTAGTGCGCCGTGGTGGCAAATTGATCGCCCTCAACTGAGCATTCTGAATCTGGGCTGTACCAATCGGAAAAGTTCTTGAAAACTGTGGAACACCATCAACCGTGACCGTGATTTCGGTTGCTTCATATTCAATGTCAACGATCGCCACTGCTTCCGCTAAGGTGCTAAATCTCGCCAACTCGTTATACATGGAACGAATCAAGGCAAAACTACTGACTTCCACAATATCAACCTGTAGCTGGGCGATTTCCAGAGCCTGAATATAACTATCCGTGACCTCTTTGGGGGTCGCCACCATGAGGATCTCGATACGCTCAATGCCATCATCATCAAGGGTTGTCCCCAGTTTTTGATAATCCACATCCGCATCTTCACGCGGAAATGGCAAATAGAGACTTGCTTCTTGGTTAAGTACCATATCTCGCAGTTCTATATCAGGAATTTCCGCAGGTAATCGAATTAAGCGGCTCACGGTTTCCCGACCAGGAAGAGCGGTGGCGACTTGCTTTACTTTTATTTTCTTTTCTGTTAACAGGCTGCGAACAATTTCTCCCAATGCTACAGGATCGAGAATGCGCCCTTCTTCAACAGTTCCTTCGGGTAGCTCCATACTGCCATAGGAAACTAACCTATAGGAGGATGGTCCCTTACGGCGAAGTTGAACAACGTTAACTTTCTCGGAAGTAATTTCTATTCCGATGCCTTTTTTAGACTTTCCGCCAAATTTTAAGCCGAACATAAGCGTGTCTTTACGAGTTTTGTAGCTTTTGTAGCACTGGGCATACTCAATGATGGAGGGATTATAGACTGTAAGTGACCATTGTCAATAGCACAACCGAAAATAATTATCACCGACCAATCTAGTGTGTGATTTTGCCTTGTTTCTTATAGACGATTTTGGTGTTTTTAGCAAATAAAAAAATAAGGTCGCTTCGCGACCCTACTTTTTTTAAGCAAGACTTTTAAGTAAGGCAAGGGGCTTAAGCCCCTTGTTTTAGTTTATTTGCTACCGCGCAGTTGCATTTGCTTGGCTTGGATTGTTTTTCTTAGCGTTGGGTCTTGCCTTTGTTGACGGGTAATTTGATTAAATTCTTTGTTGGTAAATCCATGTCGGTGAATTTCTTTTTCAGTGAAAATGCGTAGCTGACTGCACAGATCTTGGAGGAAGTCAGGGGGTTGGGTCAGATCACAGACTTTAGTTTGCTTTGATTCGGCAAGGTTGGCGACATTAACCCAATTGGAGTTGTTCTTTGCAGATCGAAAAATTTCCAACCTTTTGTTTTCGATCGCATTTACGGCGGCGGCGTAGCGAGTCAATTTCTCATCACCAAATTGATTGCCAAATTCATCACCAAAGACAGTTTGATTAAGAATATTGTTTAACTTGGTTATGCTGGGAGAGGTTTGGGCGATCGCTGATAAGCGATCGCCATTGATTAAAGGCTCAGCCATTAATGACGTGACCAGCCCCAATGTCAAACAGCTTGCAGTAAATAAACCCTTATTTGTAATTAACTTCGTAATTAACTTTGTAACTAATTTCATAACTAATCGCCAAAAACTCTAGAGACGTAAACTTTCGGTTAAAAAAGATGATGGATTACGCGATCGCCAACCCAACCCACATTTAATTCCAACAGCCTTTTTATTGACTTAAACTGGCTGGTTTTGTTGCCGCAGGTATGACTGAATGAACGGTTCAAGATCGCCATCCATCACATTTTGAATATTAGTTGTCTCTTCACCTGTTCGCAAATCCTTGACTAATTGGTAAGGATGAAAAACATAGTTACGAATTTGGTTGCCCCAAGCCGCTTCAACGATATCACCACGAATATCAGCTACTTTCAAGGCGCGTTGCTCTTGAGCAATGATTAATAACTTGGCTTTGAGCAAGCGCATCGCATTTTCTTTGTTTTGTAATTGCGATCGCTCTTGAGTACAGCGCACTGATATACCAGTCGGTAAATGGGTAATTCGCACGGCAGTTTCCACCTTGTTGACGTTTTGACCGCCTTTCCCACCTGCTCTGGTGGTGGTAATGTCGAGATCCTTGGGATCAATCTCTAGATCGACATCTTCTTCTAATAATGGCATCACCTCTACCCCCGCAAAGCTAGTTTGCCGCTTGTCGTTAGCATTAAAGGGCGAAATTCTGACAAGGCGATGGGTTCCTTTTTCGGGCATGAGGTAGCCATAGGCATAGCGTCCATGTACTAGCAAAGTGACAGATTTAATCCCTGCTTCTTCTCCCTCGGATATTTCCGATATCTCCACTTTGTATCCTTGGGACTCACAAAAGCGGGTATACATGCGTAACAGCATTTCTGTCCAATCTTGGGAATCTGTGCCACCAGCGCCTGCATTGATCGTTAATACTGCGTCATATTTATCGTATGTCCCTGAGAGTAACTGCTCTAGATCCCAGCGATCTAATTCTTGGAGTAGTTGATTTAGGTTTTGTTTAGCCTCATTGACTAACGATGGATCATCCTCAATACTCAATAACTCAGCGATCGCTTGAAGGTTTTCGATAGTTTGATGCCAACGGGCAAATTTTTCGAGATGGGATTTTAGTCCATCGAGTTCGCGCATCGTTTTTTGAGCTTGGTCGCTATTTCCCCAAAATTCTGGCTGGGCGGCGGTTTGTTCTAGATCGCTAATTTTAGCGGCGATCGTAGGTACGTCAAAGATATTCCTGAGCATTGCTCAGGCGCTGACTTAAAATCTGGGTTTGACGTGCAATTTCGGTAACATCCACTAATAATATTGCTCCTAAAGGTTGATGGTTGGATTGAGGGTTGGTATTTTTATAGAGTAAAGTAGATTGGGATTAGATCAAAAGCGTGACAGTATCATATACTTTTCGATGGTAAGCGACAGCTACTTTTTTTTGGTGCGCTAATGAGCGAAACACAAGTTAGTCACACATTATTGATTACCGATGCTAAGGGCAGTAGGAAACTCGTACTTGATGGCTTAAAGTATACGATCGGGCGTGATGTGAATAATAATATTCAGCTTTATTCAAGATTCGTTTCGCGGCATCATGCGGTACTGCTGCGAGTGCCTGAGGAAGGCGGCAAATATTTATACAGAATTATTGATGGGGATTTAGCGGGGAAGCCTAGTGTGAATGGCGTAATTATTAACCACTACATGAAGATTCCTTCTTCCTATGATTTGCGTAATGGTGATGTGATTATTCTTGCGCCCAATGTGGAGTTAACCTATCTGATTACACAAACGGTTAGTTAAACAAATCGCCAGCGTAGCTGTCGATTTGTTTTTAGGCACGTTTTTTAATGACTTTTTTAACGATGATTTCTAGTTCCTATCGTTTAGGGCTAGATGCAACAATGCCATTTAATACATCCGCAATTTGGCTGAATTGCAGCATATATGGCAATTGTTTTATCAAGTTCCGAAAACATAGACTTCCTGCTTTTTTTGGTCAAATTGGCGATCGCCATTGGGACGATTACGATTTTGTTGCTATTGGTATTTTGGTTGCGTCTCAAGAATATTGAGAAACGGATATATCTGAGGAAAAAGTCTTTGACTCCGCGATTAAATCGACCAAAACAGAAAAAACAATCACTAGTTACAACGCAAGTTGGATTGCCACGTCAAACCAGAAATTTAGTTGCTAATCATCAGCGATCGCCTATGACTCAAGTTTTTTATGAGCCATCCAAGACTTCAGCAAAAACTTTAATAAAGCCATCCAAACGCAATGCTCATAAGCGCTTACCTTGGTTATTAGCCATTGCGATCGCCAGCATTACAGGTATTGCGATCGCGCTCATACAGTTGGGAAATGCTTGGATTAGCCCAGAAATTTCGACATATATCTGGTTTTTCATTGGTGTAATGCTAATTGTGAGCGCGTCTTTTATTAACTGATGTTACGTGGAAGGAATTCCTGCGCTCCTCAAGATTGAGGGCTGGCACGGGGGCGCAGCCCCTACAGAACATGAATTATTTAGGTAGGGGCAATGCCCCCGTGCTTGCCCTGTTATGCTGGCAGCAAGAGGTCTATCATCTGCGTTCCACGTAACATCAATTATTAAAGTCGCCTAACCAAAGAACAAGGAGCTTAAGCCCCTTGCATCTAAAGACACTCGCATCAAGTTTTAAGGCAAAAGTCCGCCAGTGCCGCCAATCCCAAAACGTTCAGCAACACTGGAAGTCAGTGGCAACAAAGTAACTAGCATCCAAAATAGCGACACAACTCCCAAGGCTTCGCGATCGCCGTCGAGTTCGGAGAGTTCATTGAGCATCGGACGCTCTAGATCGCGCAATAGGATCAAAATAAGGCTGCCCCAATAGAGTGCTAGGGGATTAATCACTGTGGCGATAACTAAGAAAATTAATGTTAATACCGTAGTCCAACTGGCGGTACGTCTACCATAGATCGACTGGACAATGCGTCCACCATCTAACTGACCTGCGGGCATCAAATTTAGTGCTGTAATTGCTGAACCGAGCCAACCTAAAACTACTAAAGGATGAATCGAGATAAAGCTATTTTGTAATGCATCGCCGAGAAACAATTTTGCTAAGGTCCCGGCTAATACCGATGCTTGGAAGATTTGACTAGGAATTTCAATGCCCCCCATACCGATCGCTGATAAACGTAAGCCAACTATTAGTAAGAGTAATGATAATAAACCACTGGTCACGGCTGGGGCGATCGCCATGTCAAATAGGGCAATTCGATTTGGCAAGGGTGAAAGAATCCGACTAAATGCACCGAAGGAGCCGAGTTGAGATGACGGTAGAAAAAATGGCAAACTCAGCGTGACCTGATATTTTTTCGCCATGAGTCGCATCGCTAACTCGCGTAGTCCCAAAATTGCGCCAATCCCAAGGGCAAAAGGCAATCCTATTAAATATTCTTGGGCAGTTTGGATTACAGGAATCCCGGCAACTAGCGCCCCTAAACTTAAGGATGTATAGCCATTAGCGACAATCAAGATCGCAATCAAGATTTTTTGCGGAATAGTATTGTAGTCGGCAAAAGCATTGACGCGGGTCGGTAGGACGATGATAACTGGCTTGCGATCCTGACCTTCGACTAGAAAAAGATTGTATTTATCACCAAGGCGATCGCGCAGGGATGTGGAGAGGCGATCGTGAACGACATCAGGCTCACCACGCAGGTTTCCTTTTAAAATTACACCATCTTGATAGGGAATAGTTTCAGTAACATAATAAGTCTCAATGCCAAACATACCTTGAATCAGCTTCATATCCTCGGCGGGAATCGCCTGAAATAGTTTTAGCTGAGTTTTGCCCTGAGACATGGCAAGGGCGATTGGTGAGTTAACAGGTGGAGTCGTTGCCGAGGTATTGGGGGGATTTGGGCGATCGCCACTGACATCTAAATTACGTTGGTTATTTTGCAGATCTTGTTTAAGTTTCTGCTCGATCGCCGATCTTTCCGCAGTCACCACTTTCCGCAACTGATTACCGATCGCTACATAGGCGATCGTCGAACTCAACAGTAAAAATAATAGCGCTGTGAAATTAATGAAAACACCTGACACAAACAAGCCAAAGTAAATTAGCCAAGGCGACATCAGCACCACAAATTGCAGCCAAGAAAGTAGTCCTAACTTGCCAAACTGACGGGAGCGCCAATATCCCCATCCCAATAAAGCGATGGTGAGTATAAATACGGCGATCGGAATAAATGGAGTTGATCTCATAAAAATAAATTAAGTGCTATTACGGGAATTCTCCAAGACAAGCCACAATTCCCTAAAATTTTTTGATAGTTTATTTGCTAGTTTGTCGGTGTTTGCTATATCCACTTTAGCGACAAATCGTAATTTAAACCCAAAAAAGAGAGACAGTGCGTAAGCATTGAGCGAGAAATCTCATGACTAAATGCAATAATATGCGATTATATTTAATCAACGGTAAGCACATAGACTAACTGTGGATTTATAAGAGCGATACTATTAAGTCATTTAAAGACAATTTGAGGTAAGGGCAACGTGGGCATTGTTGTAGAAAATGTAAATAAGCAGTTTGGTGATTTTGTTGCCCTCGACAATATTAATCTTGAGGTCAAAACTGGCTCCTTAGTGGCGCTATTGGGACCATCTGGATCAGGTAAATCAACATTATTAAGACTGATTGCTGGTTTAGAAACCGCCGATCGCGGCAAAATTTTTCTGACGGGTAAAGATGCCACCGATCAAGATGTGCGCGATCGCAATATTGGCTTTGTATTTCAGCATTATGCCCTCTTCAAGCACATGACTGTACGCCGAAATATCGGTTTTGGTCTGGAAATTCGCAACCAGTCGAAAGCGAAAATTAACGATCGCGTAGAGGAGTTACTAGAGTTAATCCAACTTAAGGGTTTAGGCAATCGCTACCCCTCTCAACTTTCAGGTGGACAGCGTCAAAGGGTTGCCCTCGCCCGCGCCCTTGCTGTTGAACCGAGTGTATTGCTACTTGATGAGCCATTTGGAGCGCTAGATGCTAAAGTTCGCAAAGATTTACGCGCTTGGTTACGTCGTCTGCATGATGAAGTCCATGTAACTACGGTATTTGTAACCCACGATCAAGAAGAGGCGATGGAAGTATCCGATCAAATCGTGGTCATGAATAAGGGCAAAATCGAGCAGATTGGCTCACCTGCGGAGGTATATGACAATCCTGCTACGCCTTTTGTGATGAGTTTTATTGGTCCTGTGAATGTGCTTCCTGCTAATAGCGATCGCGCTAGTGAGTTCCATCAAATCCATAAACACAGTAATGGTGAGGATGTTTATATTCGTCCTCGTGATATTTTGATTGAGACTGAAGCAAGCAGTACTTCGATATCGGCACGGATCACGCGACTGATTCATCTGGGTTGGGAGGTGCAAGCTGAGTTGGTGCTAGGTGATGGTCAGGTTTTGACGGCGCATCTGACTCGCGAACGTTTTGATGAGTTGAAGTTGCAACCGCAGCAATATGTGCATATTGAGCCGAAGGATGCTAAATCGTTTCCAATGGATTATTCAATTTAGTTATGGTGTTGCGGCAATGCAAAAATCAAGTAAAGATCAAGATACTGAAAATGCTGGTTGCTGTCCGACTGAAGCATTTGGTTGTTTGCTGTCGCTGATACTTTTTCCGATTTGTGCAGTTCCATCGATGTGGATTGCTTTTGCGATCGGACCAATGAGTTGTGCTTTTCCGTCACGATGCTCGGCTGGGGAGCAGAATGCTAGAGGGTTCGTGTCTATGGTGGTTGGGCTTGGTGGTGGTTTTGGGATTCCTTTAGCCAGTGGAATTTTGTTGACTAAGGCTCTTAAAAGGAAAGATTAATGTTTGATGAGTTCTATTCCTAGTTTATTGCTTATTTCCAGAACATTGTTGGCGAAGTCGGTTGTGCCTGCGATCGCAGCAAAGGTGACGGTGGCGGCGGTGAATAGGGCTAGTAATCTTTTTTTGAGTTTGGGAATGTTGCGTTCTGGTGCGGGTTTCTGTACTTCTAGTTCGACATCTTCGACATCAATGATGAGTTCTTCGCGAATATCTGACGGAAATTGATCGGCGGTTTGACGGAGGTTGGTGATTAGTTGCAGTAGTTCGGCTATGTTTGCGCCGCTTGTTTGGGTAAAATCGGTTGCGGTTTGTTGGGCGTTGTCTTTGACTTCGTTGGCAAAGTTACCGATGTTTGCGCCTTGGAGGTTGTTGTTAAATTGTTTGTCGATTTTATCGCGCATTATTTTGTCACCGATGACTTTATCGCCTGCGATGTTGTCGCCTGATCCGTATTGATGTATGTTGTTTGATATAGGGTTGGGCATGGGTTTGTAATGGAGTTTTAGGAGTTGATGGGCAGGTAAGGCTTGTGTGGCGTAGGTTTGACCGTCATCATCGCTAAATTCGATTTCGTAGACTTCAGGGGCAAGGATTTCAACGATGGTTCCGACTTGTCCTGATTGTAGGCGATTTTTGGGTAGGTCGTTTTTTAGGGCAACGATGTCTAATAGATTAAGTTTGGTTAGAGTGAGCATTGGTTTTACCTCAAGATATAACAACTAACTAGACGGGGGAAATCTTCTTCGGGACGGATGATCCAAGTGGTGCGAACGTTGGCGGTGTTTTGGTTGCGGGTGATGGGGAAATCGACGATGTAGCGTTGACCATATTGATCGGACTGGCTGGGGATGGATTCATAGTTCTGAATTGCTTCTATGATAAGAGTTTGCAGGATTTCAACATCGTTTTCATTTCTACCTAAGTCTAGGATAGCGGCAAATAATCTAGCTTTGTGTTTTCCGCGATCGTGTTGGGTGTTGAGGCTGTAGTTCCAGAGTTTATTGCGATCGATAAACGCTGAATTTAGATTAGGTAACTTCATTGAGCATCTTCAAGATTTGCATCGCTAGCTTGAGTAAACTGACTGGTAGATTGTCGAGCATCATCTGACATTGTGTTAGCCATATTTCCTATATTTGCACCTCGCAAGTCATTGTTAATTATTACATTAGCTTCTTGTCGTCTAACATTCTTGTCAATGTATCCATCCAATAGCAAGTTAATTTTAACCCTTCTTCTAAGTTGGGGGACAAATGTTTCGGTTTCTCCTGCATCTTCAGCAATTAAGAGATCTTGATAATTTAACGGCTCAATGTTGGGGTGTTCAGGAATAGTCACCCATTCGGTGATATCAAGATTGCTAAAGTTTTTATGGATTTTATTAAGTTCTTTACGGATGATGGCGAGAAATTCGCGACGGGTTTCTTCGCGCCCGCTAATAGTGATAAAGATTTTTTTGTCTTCTGTGTCGGCTTTGATACGAGCGATGTTGTAGACTTCTCCCGATTTTGCTAAATAGGCTAGCATTACGCCACTGCGCCAGTAGGTTTGATTATAAATATAGTCGCTGGTATTGACGATAAAGCGGGAGATGATGCTGTTGGGGAGAATACGGTAATGATATTGAGATTCGAGAGTGTCACCTTCTAATTCTGTTTCTGCGGGTTCATCCTTTGGCAAGATGGCAGGAATCAGAAATTGCTTAGGGTTGCAGTCGATATCAAAGCAAAGTTCAAATTCTTTCATTAACTCAATGAGATAATTATGGCGATTGACTGGGTAACTCACAGGATCGAGAACACGGCTAAGATCGTTGAGGGTAAAAATGCCTTTGTTTTCAGTCTTAAGGGTTTCATCACTGAGCATGGCATAGATTCCTTCTGTAACCCATTCTGGTTTGAGAACGTTGGTACTTTTGAGAATGGGATGATCGCGGAAGTTAAGAACTAAGCCGAGGCGATGGAGCAGATCGATTAGTTGGTCTTGGTTTTGTTCTTCAGAAATTTTATTTTCGTGACAGATGCCAATATAGCGGTTATAGCTAATAAAGTCTTCGGTCATGTCTTCAACTTGTTGCTTGACCTCAAACCATGACAGGGGGAGGAGATCGTAAATTTCTTTGAGATTGGCAACTTGTGTAAAAATAGCAGTGCGAAGTTCATCAATGCCGATGTTCTCTGAGCAGGAGGTTTCGATAATCGCTTGAATATTAGGATATTTTTCGCGGAGAGCTTTGCGGTTGATATCGAGGGGTTGTTCGTCTTTTTTGTTGCCGACAATAATCACAGGAGACTTATCACCAAAACTCTCAATCAGTTTTAACCAATATTCGATGCGATTTTCTTCTTCACTGGTGCGACAGTTGCAAACCAATAGATAGAGGCTACGTTTGGTTAGGAAAAACTGATGGGTGGCATGATAGATTTCTTGTCCGCCAAAGTCCCAAACATTGAGACGAATCTCTTTGTTATTTACATTCACATTCCAAGTTTCAACATTAAGTCCATCGGTTTGGGGTTGATTTTTGTCATACTGATCGAGAATTAGTCTTTCCATTAAAGATGTTTTGCCAACACTGCCTTGTCCGATAAGTAGGAGTTTAGCTTCGTGCAGTGGTCTAGCTCCACTTGTGCGAAGGCTAATTAAATAATTGAAAATCGATTTCGGATTCCTTAAACCAAGAATTTCTCGTGGAATCTGCGTGATTTGGTTGTTATCGAGGGAAAGCTCCTCCAGGTTTGCTAAGTTGGAGATCGCGTCTGGTATCACCGTGATTTGGTTACTGGAAAGTAAAAGTGATTGTAGATTAGAGAGTTGGGCGAGTACTTCAGGAATCTCTCTAATTTGATTTTTTTCTAGCCAAAGTCTTTGAAGATTGGAGAGTTGTGCGATTACATCAGGAATGATGCTGATTTGATTACTGTATAGCCAAAGTCTTTGAAGATTAGAGAGTTGTGCAATTGCATCAGGAATCACACTTATTTTATTGCTAATAAGGTCAAGCCTTTGTAGTTTAGAGAGTTGAGCGATCGCGTCTGGTATCGCCGTAATTTGGTTGCTAGAGAGGGAAAGCGTAGTCAGATTTGATAATTGGGCGATCGTGTCTGGTATCGCCGTAATTTGGTTGTCCCAGAGGTAAAGCTCTTTCAGATTTGATAATTGGGTGATCGCGTCTGGTATCGCCGTAATTTGGTTGCTAGAGAGGGAAAGCGTAGTCAGATTTGATAATTGGGCGATCACGTCTGGTATCGCCGTAATTTGGTTGTTATTGAGAACAAACTTAGTCAGATTTGATAATTGGGCGATCTCTGATGGAATTTCTTTAATACCTTGCCGCGTCAGATCGAGTTCTGTCCAGCCCTCACGTTCTGCTTGTGCGATTATTGCCAATAACTCTGCATCTGTCATAAGGAAAAAGTAGAAAGGAAAAAGGAAGAAATTTTCTTGATAAAAAGCTTAATTATCATCAGAAAGAGGCTGGTGAATGCGAA
>JBAXTW010000090.1:0-18802 GCA_037129985.1 Pseudanabaena sp. ELA645
TAGAAAGAGTAAAACCCGTTCTGTACTTTACTTTTATTTCCCAACAGGTCTAATGTTCTGCAAGCCGCAATAACTGTTATACCTTCTAATCGTTCTAGTTGATCTATTAGACCTAAAAAGGATTTGAGAACATTATGTTGACGATTTAATGATAAAACATCAAGAGAATCCAGAATAATTACAATATGGAAAGAACGTGCTAAAATTTCACATTGTTCTAAGATGTTTTGTGGTAAACCCATTGAAACTAAATCATCTTCACCTTTTGCTCCTGAAAAATGATCTCCCTTAATGAATAATAGTTTCCAAGGACATGATTGATTTTCAATATACTGTGCTATATCTAAAAGAACGCAAGTTTTACCGCTACCAGGCTGATCTGTTAGCAAGATAGTCTTACTACCTTGTTCTATCAATTCAATAATTTGTTTGACTTCTGGGCGATCTATAGGCTCACCATCTATTTCCCTCAGCCATTTTCGACCAATATTTGAAGCTATTTCAAAGTTTTTAAGAATGTCGGTCTTATTCCACCTTGGTGGCGAAATTAAGCTTACTTCTATTAATTCAAGCCAAGTATTTCTTAGGGGTACATCTCTTACAGTCTTTAGATTTACTGTAGTCAGATCGTTAAATTGTTGCTCTTTGGTTTCATACGCCTGAACTTGAACATGAAAGCTGTGATTTTCTTGTTCAAGACTAGGATAAAATCTCAAAATTTGATCAAGAGGAATTGCATAACCACCCAAAGCCCGAAGAACTAATCTTTCGGAGATTAATCCTTCTCGAAGTGATCTTTCACTCTTAATCAATCCACAAACTTTTAATGTTCGTTGATTGAGCAAAGGTGCGCCACTAAATCCAGGACGAACGTTTTCACCTTTGATAATGAGTAATTTCTCATCGTCTGCTGTGCCTTCATACTCAACTCTTAAACATGAGCCATTCCGTTTTTGAATTTCATCTGGATATCCATAGCTATAAAAGTCGTCGCCTGGTAATGTTTCACTATCGAGATAAACACAAGGGTGACTAGTGAAATCTACATGGAGTAATGCTAAATCAACATCATCATACAATTCCACATTATGTATCTCAAGAGTTTTATCTTTCCAAATAGCCTGTATCTTTTGCTGAGTAACATTCTCTACAACATGAGCGCAAGTGAGTATTTTCCCATGAGCCACAAAAAAACCTGTGCCACGACTGTTGTAGCTTTCTAGTCTTACGGTGCAATCATTAAATAGTTGATACAGGGCTTTACTCATACCAAATTAACTCTTTAAATCCTTCTTTTCCCACTCTAAGGTAATCTTGAAATCCACCTTCCCATCGCCTTTTGCAATCATGCTGATAAATTGTCCAGACTCCCATCCAACCTCAATACCGAACTCAACACTAACCTTAGTTGGTCCAACAATCTCGACAGATTTTTTTATTTTTTCGGCAATACCTGTAATAGAATCTGTGATGTCATCAAGTGAAGGAATTTTAAAGGAAACGTTAGATTCAATTTCTTCACCAGGTTTCGGCTGTTCAGTTTCTAACTCTTCAACAGAAGTTGCCTGAATTCTGATTATAGAGCCGTTGTCTAGTTTGACAGGTATAACTTTTGTGTTGGAGTTCATTGGTGGGTATTAAATTAATAGACTTGATTAATATTAACGCAATTTCCAAGTAAAAACTTTACAAAACAATAATCCGTAGCCTAATCGACCAAGTATTTCCGATTATTCTCTACGATTACAAATACGCCGAACAGTCTTCACGAATTGCAGGAATCGCGGCGGATGCGGGATACAAGGTCAGCATCTTTGCCCCTAGCTTTCCTGAAAGTGGGATCTGTAATCCCCTTGACTTTATTCGCGATGCGACGGATGTGGATATGGCAAGACAGGTAGCGATCGTCCTGAATCGCAACTTTAAATCAGGGGGCAAAGGTAATGAAGATCCTTTCTTTACCAATAGCGGCGATCAACTGATTCAAGCCGTATTGTTACTAGCCAAGACAACGCCTTATCCAGATATTATTTTCTGTGCCAAAGCATTAGGCGCGAATAACCTTCCCGCCAGAGTCCAAAATGCGAATCTACCGACTTGGGTAGAAACCAGTTTTGGACAGTTGATTTCGATGGCTGACTCTGAGAAAACAGTTGCCTCGGTAATCTCGACAGCAAGCATTCTCTTCAGTCGTTTCATGTCTCCTGATATTCTCAGCGTATTTTGTGGCAAGACCACGATTCCGATGAACTTAAAAGGTAAACATCTGCTGGTAATCGGCATGAAACGCGAAAAGCAAGATGTGGTTGCCCCGCTCTTAGCGACTGTCCTGCATATGATCGTCACCCGCAATGTCACCAGCAAACGCGAAGATCCTCTTCTTGTAGCGATCGATGAGTTGCCGACCCTTTATTTACCCAGTCTTGTCCAATGGCTGAACGTTCACCGTGAAGATGGACTTTCTTGTATGTTGGGTTTCCAAAACCTTGTCCAGTTAGAAGAAACCTATGGCAAAGAGGTCTCTAGGGCAATTTTCGGTGGTTGTGTCACTAAAGCAATTTTCAATCCCCCGAACCAGAATCAGCAAAGATTTTCTCGGACTATCTCGGTGATGAGCATCTGAAATACAAATCAAAATCGCGGAGTTCAGGCGGTGGTAAAACTAGCACCAGTACATCGGATCAGGAAAGAACTCGCAAACTATTTGCACCAGAGGATTTTCTCAAATTACCGCAAGGTAACTGTATTCTCATTTCCCCTGGTTATAGCTCCAAGAAAGAGGCGAATGTCCCCCGTCGCTGCAATATCAAAATCCCTAAAGTTGATGCGGATCGGGCGGAAAACAGTAAATCTAGATGGGAGGCTCTGAAAGTCGAACTAGAACAGGAAGGGCATCAAAACCCCATTACCGACGCAGCGATCTTGGCTCGTAAGGATTACTTTCTAGATAACTTTCCTTTACCTGCGAAGGATACTCCTGCAACACCTAAGTCCACTGTTCCTGCTTGGGCTGAAGGTTTATAGGAGTAAATTATGGTCTTTATTCAATCATCAGAAGCATCACAAGCAAATTCCCAACAACTAGCGATCGCTCAAACTACGATTGAGGCTTTAGCGGAGTTGCTGAAACTTCTGCTAGCCAAGAAAGAGGATGAACAGCAAAAAGGTGATGGCAGTAAACAAGAAGGTCAGGCAAAACCAGATGGTTTCAGTGATGCGGAGTGGGACAAGGTTTCTAAGGAATGGGATCAGGACATCATGGATGATTGGTGGCGCAGATATCAGGCTGCACCCGATCTTTCCAATACTGCGGCTCCTGCGACAGATACCAGTATTGTCATCGCCAATCCCCGCAATCGCGATAAAGATGAACCTGATTTTGCAATGTTGCCTAACTCGCCAATTAAGCCATCGCCTTTATCTGGTAGCGATCTCCATCCACTTTCCCAATCATCACAGCCGCCAATGCCAGTCTTGGCAAAGAAAAACTACATCGATGTTGAGTCACGCGAGATTACTAATAAACAAGAGCAATCAGATTCGCTTAGTCTCGATACCGATGGTGATGGCATTAGAGATGTGGATGAGATCCGCATGGGGTTAAACCCTCGAAGTAGGGATACGGATGGCGATGGTGTAAGCGATCTTGATGAGTTGGGGCGTTCTAATCCTCTATTGTTTGATGATTTTCGGCAACAGGTGATGGCGGCTGTCTCAGTGGCTCTAGTTACCAAGTTGGGTGTTGATGGTAAGTATGAAGCTGAAGCCTATAGGATTCAGGCTCAAGATAATGTCTATGCGATCTCTGAGCAAGATGGCAGTGAAATCGCGAAGTTTGAATTAGCCAACAATCGTGCTGTTTTTAGTGCAGACTACACTACGCTCGACCAGCAAATCGACTTTACGCAGACTGCTGTGCAGACCACCAATATCGATCTGGCTGACTTAACCCAAAAGCAGGGTTATCCTGCCGCGATCGCCAAGATGGGAGATCTGTCTCCTGCTGGCTCTAGAGGGGTTGTCGTTGTCGATAACTTTCTCAGTCAGACAGGAAGAGAAACTTTTAAGGGCGAGAACTATACCTTGCAAAGGAATGAAGACGGCGACATCGCGATCGCTAACGATAGGGGGGAAAACATTCTGCGGACTGATAAAGGACAAATCACTGCTCAGTCAATGACTCCAGAGGATTTGGCTAGTTTTAAGCAGATCTTTCAACGTATGGGGCAACCTGCCACGGTTGCCGATAAATTGCCCCGCTTGAAAATAGAGCCTATTAAACCCCAGCTAGAACGCTAGGAAAACACGATGATTACCGCTAATCCTGATGTTAATATCGCCCAGTTTGTGACTGCTTTTAATCAGCTTGTCGATATTCACATAGTCAACATTTTAGCGATCGCTGAACGAGAGAATTATCCAATTACTTTGACAGATTTTACGATGGAAGATAAAGACGATGTATTCGATGAAGAATGGGATTTGGCTTATGCACCAAGCAGTAATCCCGATTCCGATAGTAATGAAGCTCAACTGGTGAGTGTTGCTATTCAAGAGCAGAACCAGATTAATTATGCAGCCCAGATTCAAGCGATCGCTCTGTCAATGTTTGATGGCTTAGCTAAACTGGGTAAAGACAAAACCGAAAATAAACGCGATGGTAATGAACAGGAAACTTCGCAAACTTCCACTGATAAAGCAACTAATGATGAGCGTGACCTGAAGCTGGCGCGTGATTGTCGAGAATTACTCCAAGTTCAGGGTAAAGAAGATGGCAATAATCTTATCTTTGAGCGTCCTGATGGTAAGGGGAATTACAAGTTCAGTCTCGAAAAGGCATCGGATACGATGACTTTAAAGTCAAAGGATCGTCCTGTTAATCCGATTTTGGTAGAGTCGCAAGGCAAAATCATTGAATCCAATGTCACTGAAAGAGATGCTGCCAATATCAGTAGGGCTGTCGCCATGTTGAATGCACAGCAAACCAAGCCTCTTGAAAATCAGAAATAAGTCCGTTTGGCGATAAAGTTTACACAGGTATAAAAATATGAAAAAGCTATTACTCGTTGAATCTCCATCTAAATGCAAAACCATCCAAGCCATCCTTGGTAGTGAATGGCAAGTAGAAGCTTCCTTTGGTCACTTCACGGAGATTGCCAAAGATGGTGAAGATAGCTTGGGCTTTACGATGCATTCAGATACCAACAAAATTGAATGCCGCTACCAATTGACCGAAGGTAAGGGGCAACAGGTAGTCACTAAACTTCGGGCGGCGGTGAAGAATGCTTCAGAAGTGGTCCTGGCTACCGACGGCGATCGCGAGGGAGAGGGGATTGCTTGGCATTTACAACAGCAACTGCATCTTCGTAATCCCAAACGTGCTGTCTATAACCAGATTACGCCTACGGCGGTTAAGGCAGCGATCGCCAATGCTCATCAGTTAGATTTAAACTTGATTTCGGCTCAGAGAGCGAGACAATGTTTGGATCGGTTGATTGGGTTTAAGGTTTCGCCTTTGGTGCGTCGTACTAGTGGCGGTAGCTCGGCGGGTCGGGTGCAGTCGGTGGCTTTGCACATCGTCTGTCAGCGTGAACGGGAGATTAACACCTTTGTGCCGATTACTTACTGGTCGGTATGGACGGAATATGCTGAAGGATTCACGGCTTTCTATGCGGGTAGTAGCGAGATTGAACCTGTGCTTGACGATCAGGATGTCACCGATGATGCGGCGGAAGTGAATGCAGAATCTACGGTGGAGTCAAAACGAGTATTATCGGAAGCGGAAGCTACAAGAATTATTCAATTAGCCCGTAATCATCCCCATGTCGTTCGCGAAGCTACGGGTGTGACTGCTCAAAAATCGCCATTGCCACCTTTCATCACCAGTTCGCTCCAACAAGCTGCCTCAGTGAGATTAGGGCTATCGCCTGAAGAGACGATGAAGGTGGCTCAAGAGTTGTTTGAGGGTGTCGATTTGCCGAACGGTCGTAAGGGTTTGATTACCTACCACCGTACTGATAGCACGAGTCTCGCTCCTGAGTTTTGTGCGGAGGTGAAGGAATGGCTATCAAAACACGATCCTGATAACGTTCCTAAAAAAACTACTCGTTATCGCGAACAGGCGAATGCTCAATCCGCCCATGAAGCAATTCGTCCTACCTATTTGAGTATTACTCCAAAAACGGTGAGAGACCATCTCAGTGCGAAACAGCATCAACTCTATGAGTTAATCTGGCGCAGAGCCGTGGCTTCTCAATGTGCGAATGCGCTGATTCAAAAAAGTCGGGTGATTATTCAGGCTGGTTCGACGCTCTGGCAGACTAGGGGCAGTATTCTCACCTTTGCGGGTTATACGCGCTATTGGAATGATTTGAGTAAAGATAAACATATTCCTGCTTTAACGAGCGGTCAGACCTTGGCTTTGGCAAATGCGGGTTTTACGCAGAAACAAACTCAACCTCCTGCTAGGTATAGCGAGGCGAAGTTGGTGCAGGTACTAGAGCGTCAGGGTGTGGGTAGACCGAGTACGTTTGCGGCGATCGTCAAGACGCTTAAGGAGCGCACCTATGTTTTACTCAAGGGTAAAGTTCTCGAACCTTCGGCTTTGGGGATGTCTACGGATGACGTGCTGCATAAAACTTTTCCCGATCTGCTCAGAGCCGATTTTACCGCAGGGATGGAGACGACTTTGGACGAAATCTCGGTAGGTAAGTTGGATTGGCAAAGCTATTTGATTGGTTGGCATCAGTCCTATTTCCAACCGATGTTGGCGCGGGCTTATACGAATCTCGGTGCAGATTTACAGCCAAGTAATCGTAAAAATGAGCTTTCGGATGTGGCTTGTCCTGCTTGTAGTCATCCGCTCAGTAAGATTCCTTCTAAGAAGGTGAGTGGTGGTCATTTTCTCAAGTGTGAGCATGGCTGTGAGAATCTGGTGATGTTTTGGAGCGATCGCCGTAATCAGTGGGAGATTCCTCAACCGAAGGGTGAAAATGCAGTGACGGCGGAGGTTACTAGTTTTACTTGTCCTGTCTGTGGCAAGCCTTTGGCTAAGTTTCCCTATGCGAAGGATGGTGTGGATAAGGTGATGTTGAAGTGTGCGGATGTTCAGGCACGTCAACGCAAGGATCATGCGGATGTGGTCTTTTTCTGGTCTTCTCAGGAGAAGTGGTGGTCGAAGAAGTTTGGCGATCTGGATGAGGTGGCTAAGCCAGATTTGGGTAAGGCTTCAATGGGAAAAGAGAAGAAAGCTGCTCAGGGGAAGCCGAAGCGATCGAGTAAAGTGGCTAAGCCTAGTCTTAAAAAGTTGTCTTGATAAGCAGGGCATGATTAAGGTGTTGGAGCAGGTTGAATATGCTTTCCAGCATAGAAAACAACTACTTTTAATTGAGTTTCATCAGGAACGTAAGAGGCTTTTCTGGGTTTACGAGGACAAAAAAAGCTGACAATAGCTCAAAGCCTTTCTTAGCAAGAGTTCCGTCCTTCCTAAATTATATCGTGTTATAGGATTTATATCTCTAAATCCAGAAGAGCCACGTAAAATACTTTATGTACTATTTTACGTTGGTTCAGTTTTAAATAAAAACATTTGTATAGTTTTATTCTGTTATATTAATCTCACATCTGAATAGCTTTTGCTGAAGTTATTATCTCAAAATAATTCTTCTCAAAGCATTTGCAAAATTCATGAGTGACGAACAACGAAATCAATCCTATCTTAATCTAATCAATCACTTATTAACTTGTCCTAAATGGGAAGAAGTCAATATCTTAGAGTCCAATGCGGAATTGATAGATTCAGATTTAATTTGGACAATGAAAAACGTAGCTAATCAATTACGAGAGAATGGCAGATTAATTGAAGCTAAATGGTTATTATTTACATCTGAACAGTTATTAAACCAAAAAATTGCTAAAGGTGCTGGTTTTAATGAGGTTGTATCAAAATCAGACGATGCTCTATCTTTAACTCATGTACCAGATTATTTTGATATTAGTGACCATAATTTTTTAAGGGAAGTTTTACAGAGAGTTGACCAGAATCCAACTCCTGAGTATATTTATCCTCTTTTAAAAAACAACCTATCGAGATTAAATTACAGATATTTAGGTCATTTGTTAGAAACTTGGTCAACTCATAAGTTTACTGAAGTTGATCAGCAAGATGCTCAAGATATTGCTGGAACAATTTGTAATTTTGGTGTTTTAATCAATCAGTTTGAGAATGGGAATAAAGAAAGCAATCAAGAACTTGCCATCATCGCTTATAAAATAGCATTAACAATTTTTACCTTTGATAAGTATCCCGAAAAATGGGCTGATTTACAATATAATCTTGGTAACTCTTATCAAAAAAGAATTAAAGATAATAAATCAGACAATTTAGAACAGTCTCTTATTCACTATCAAAAAGCATTGATAGTTTATGACAATAATAGTTTTACTAATGAATGGGCATTTACACAAATTAATATTGCTAGTGCATACGCAAAACGATTTAAAGATGACAGAGCGAACAATCTAGAAAAATCTATTGAGTCTTTTCAAAAAGCATTACAAGTCTTTACTCAGTATACTCAGCCTTATTATTGGGGAATAATACAAAATAATCTGTCAGCAGCTTACCAAAGCAGAATTCAAGGAACATCGTCTATTAATTTAAATTATGCACTTGTATGTTGTCAAAATGCTCTTCAAGTTTTCACAATTGAATCTTATCCCTATGAATGGGCTGAAGCTCAGAATAACTTAGGTAATATTTATCAAGAGCAAATCAATGGAGTGCAGTGGTCAAACCTCGAAAATGCACTAATTGCTTATCACAAAGCATCGCAAGTTTTTACCTATGAAAAATTTCCTTATCAATGGGCAGAGATTCAACATAATTTAGCTTTAATGTATTTAAATAGGAAGATTGATAATAAGCTAAACAACCTGAATCAAGCTTTGAACTGTTGTTATCAAGCTCTACGAGTATATACTCCCAAAAATCTGATCTACGACTGGGCAGATATTCAGAAAATTCTTGGAAGTATTTATGCTCAATTAACTTCTAATGAAGAAAGTATTGAGCATGCAATAACTGCTTATCAATATGCACTTAGTATTTTTACCCCTCAGAAATTTCCTCACAAATACTACCAAACAGCAACTAATTTAGGACATTTTTATTATTCAATAAATAATTGGACATCTGCGATTGAAACTTATCATCTCGCTATTGAAGTAGTAGAAACTTTACGACTCGAAGCATTAAATCCTCAACGCCAACAAGAAATTATATCCAATGCAATATCCGTTTACCATAGTATTGTGCAAGCCCATCTCAACCTCAGACAACCAAAGAAAGCCTTAGAATACATCGAACGTAACAAAGCACGAAATCTGGTCGAGTTAATGACCCAGAAAAACTTTAAACCTCAAGGTGTTAGTCAAACCATCATTGAAGAATACGATCACCTACGTCAACAAGTCGTTAATGAACAAATTCGCTTGCAACATCAAAGTGTTAATCATAATTTAATGCGTGCTGATTCTTTAAATCCTTATGTTCATGATTACAGTAATCTCAACGAATACCAACGTAAGCTATATATTTTTATCGAACAAAAAGTTACCCCTATCGATCCAAAATTCAAACTCACTCAAAAGGTTGAACCTATTTACTTTGAAGAGATTCGAGCCTTAATTGATCACGAAACTTGCCTACTTCAATGGTACATCACCAGCGAGAAAATCCTCGCCTTTATCGTCTCATCTGATGGCAATATTCAATATTGGCAATCATCAGCAACCAATTTAGAAACCATAACTAATACCGTGAATGATTATCTAAGTCTTTACTATTCCGAAAAATACAAATGGATCAAACAACTTGCCAACCTGTTCCAAATTTTCGCTGAAGCCCTACATATCGACGATATTCTTGCGCTCATTCCCAATACCTGTAAACGCCTAATTATTGTTCCCCACCGTTATTTGCACATCTTACCGATCCATTGCTTTCCCTTAAAGAATGGAAAATCCCTCTATGAATCCTTCTCTCAAGGTGTGGGATATGCGCCTAGCTGTCAACTCTTAAAGCTTGTCCAATCATCACAAACACAAGACTTTAACCGTCTATTTGTCATTAACAATCCAACCCGAAATCCACCTAAACCTTTACTAGGAGCTAATCTCGAAGTCAGAAAAATTACTCAATATTTCGATCCTGATAAAACTATTATTATCGCTGAATCCGAAGCCTCGGAAACCACCTTAGAAAATCGCCGTAAAGAATTACAAGCATCTCATTGCATCCATTTTTCTTGCCATGGCAACTTCAACTCTAATTCACCTCTCGATTCAGCTTTATTATTAGCTGATCCAGAAGGTATCTTAGGCGAATCAGCCAATCTAACCTTAGCCGAAGTTTTTGAAAAACTTGACCTCAGACAATGCCGTTTAGTCACTTTTTCTGCCTGTGAAAGTGGCATGATCGATCCGCAGATTATAAGCGATGAATATATTGGTTTACCAAGTGGTTTCCTATTTGCTGGTAGTTCCTGTATCATTAGTACTCTATGGACAGTTGATCCCCTTGCCACAGCCTTGTTTATGACGAAGTTCTATCGCAATCTCCACCAAATGCCAGCCTTAAATCGAGGCAGTATGGCAATTATTTTAAATAAAACTCAAACTTGGTTAAAAGCGCTCAGCAGTCAAAAATTAGCAAGAATTAAAAACAGTGCAAAATTTCAGCAATTGCTGCTAGAAGTTTTTGCAAAGAATAAACGCGATAGCAGATGCTTGGACAACTTGGACGACTTCAACGACCTATTAGAGGCTGCTGTTAAACGCGAACCCTATCCCTTTGCCAATCCCTATTACTGGACTGCATTTATCGCAACTGGGATTTAACTATCGATAGAAGACTGACAAAATTTATCCATCCCTTTTTCCTTGATATAAATAGCGATTGGAGTCGATAGAAGTCCCGCAACCCCTGGTGGACACATAAAAGCTCCTGCAATACAGTCCGTTAAAGGCGGAATAAGAGCAGGTAAATATTCCTCTCTCAAATTTTCATATTGAGGTTGACAAATATAAACACGACATTTTTGAATTACCATAGCAAACCAACTTTGAAGGGAATTATCTTTCACTCCTTCAATGCCATTTTGAGTAGCAAGCGATTCAGTAGCCCTTGCTAAATCTCCTCTCCGTTTTTCAATCACATCAAGTGCAGTCAGGGAGTCAGGATAGTCTACTAGTTCAGCCCGATATCGAGCTATTGCTTCAGATGTAAGTTGAATTGAGTCAATAGCCATAAATTTCTCTGTTGATTTAGGGAAGTAAAGAAAGAACCAGTAGTCCTTGTAACTTGTAAATACTGGCGAAAAGTTACGGACTATAAAGACTCTAGCAGAAATTAGCGATCGCCTATAACAACCTTGCTACAATAAGCATGACCAACAATCTCTAAATCATAGCCAATGAAATTACCCTATTGATTAGAAAAACAACTATGAACGAAATCCAAGAATATGACCTTGTTGCTTTAACCGAAGATGCGATTGCTACGCATAAAGTCACTCACAAGCAAATCCTACTGCGACGAGGACAAATGGGAACAGTTTTAATGTCCTTTGTGTCCTTTGATAACAAAGCATTCCTAATCGACTTTACCGATAAAAAAGGCAATACCTTCGCTATGGAAACAATCGAACCTGTGAAGCTATTACGCCTTATCAATGAACCTGAATTAGTCTGTTCATGACTATACCCATGACCTTCACATCAGTCCTAGAGAACATAGCCCGATCTCCTATTGCCACAGAAATAGGCGAGAAACTGACAACAGCCAAAAGCCTATCCCTATCAGGACTATCCCGTTTAGGCAAAGGACTGGTCAGCACTCACCTCTGTCAACAACAAACCAAACCATTACTCATCGTCACCGCCACCGTCGAAGAAGCGACCCGATGGGCCTTACAACTCCAGTCCATGTCATGGCGCGTCTATCTATATCAACCCCTTGATACATTTCTCTACGAATCAGCCCAAATCGATTTAGAAACAGCTTGGACAAGGATTGAAATATTAGCAGAATTGCTTGCCAAACCACAGCATAACCTAGCGATCGCCACCACCATTAACGCACTACAGCCCCATCTACCATCCACGCAAGTCTTCCAAAAACATAGCATCTATCTCAATATCGGCGATTCGCAATCAGTTAAATTACTTGCCGAGGCTCTGGCAAGATTAGGATATGTGGAAGTCAAAGAAGTAAAGGAATCAAAACAATGGAGCCGCAAAGGATTTAGTTTTGAAGTATTTCCAGTTAATCGAAATCTACCCGTGCGCCTAAGCTGCAATCGCGGCACTGTCGAGAAAATCAGAGAGTTTGACCCCACTAATCCCAAAAGCTTCACTGACCTATCCAGCATAGCGATCGCCCCTGTCGATTTACATGAGTTTACTACTGCTCATAAAGCCACATTACTGCATTACTTACCCAAAAATTTTATTGTCGCTATTGATGAACCAGAACAATGTCAGAGCTATGGCGATCGCTGGTACGAAGGTGCCGATGAACTTTATCAAAATCAACATCCTCAAGCCGATACACCAAAACTACATTGGGACTTCGCTAAGTGCATGACTGAAGCGAAGAAGTTTCAAATGCTTCAGCTTACCGAGCGATCTCTTAAACCCAAAGCCAATATTTTTGATTTTGCCAGTGCCTCTATTCCCCTAGTTCCCCATCAGTTTAACCAGATTGCCGCGCTCATCCGTGAATATCTCAACTCAGAATATCAAGTCACTCTGATTTCGGCTCAACCTTTGCGCGTGGCAACTTTGCTCAAAGAGTATGACTGCATTGCTAACTTTGTCAGTGATCCTGATGATTTACAGTCAATTGCGCGGATTCAGAAAGCTGGTAAACCCGTCATTTTGAAATATTCGGGACTGATGGAGATGCAAGGCTTTGTTTTGCCTAGTTGCAAGCTTGCCCTATTGACCGATCGCGAATTATTTGGACAGCAATTATTAGCCTCGCCAACCTTTGTCCATCCCTCACGGATGAATGCGACTAAGTCAGTTAATCCTGACGAGCTAAATGTTGGTGATTATGTCGTGCATCGTAAGTATGGGATTGGTAAGTTTACCCGCTTTGAAACCATTGAAGTGAAGGGCGAAAAGCAACCGCATTACATCATAGAGTTTGCCGATGGTAAAACTGCGGTGGCGATCGCGCAGGAAAATGAGAAGATCCTCTCCCGCTATCGCAGTGCTTCTAATAAGCCGCCTAAGTTAAATAGCATTGCTAATACAAAGGCTTGGGATAACGCCCTGATCAAATGCCAAAAGGAGATTTACAAGTTAGCAAGGGATTTACTACAACTCTATGTCCGTCGTGCCAATTTAGTCGGCTATGCTTTTCCACCTGATACCGATTGGCAACAGGAGATGGAGGATTCTTTTCCCTATCAACTGACACCAGATCAGGTCAAAGCTGTTCAAGATGTGAAGCAAGACATGGAAAGCGATCGCCCGATGGATCGGTTGGTGTGCGGTGATGTCGGCTTTGGTAAAACAGAGGTGGCAGTAAGAGCAATTTTTAAGACAATTTGTGCGGGTAAGCAAGTAGCTCTGTTAGCTCCCACGACGATTCTGGCGCAACAGCATTTTCATACGCTCCAAACTCGGTTTGCGGCTTATCCTTTTGTTGTGGAGATCGTGAATCGGTTTCGCCCTGCGAAGGAGCGCAAGCAGGTTTTACAAGAAGTTGTGGATGGTAAGGTACAAGTCATTGTCGGTACGCATCAACTTTTGTCTAAGGATGTTGAGTTTCACGATTTGGGTTTACTGGTGATTGATGAGGAGCAACGCTTTGGGACTTTGCAGAAGGAGAAAATCAAGGCGATGAAGGGGGATGTGGATTTGTTGACTTTGAGTGCTACGCCGATTCCGCGTACTCTCTATGCAGCGCTTTCTGGGGTGCGGGAAATGAGTGTGATTGCGACTCCTCCTCCCTCAAGGCGATCGATTCAAACCCATCTGTCTGCCTATGATGCGTCACTGGTGAAAACAGCAATTCGCCATGAGTTAGATCGTGGTGGTCAGGTGTTTTATGTTGTGCCACGCATTGAGGGGATTGAGGCGATCGCTGTTTCTTTGCAGGTGATGTTGCCGAATGTGAGATTAGCGATCGCGCATGGGCAGATGCAGGAATCAGAGTTAGAGGCGGCGATGGTTGCTTTTAATAACAATGAGGCGGATATTCTGCTTTGTACCACGATTATTGAGTCGGGTTTGGATATCTCGCGTGTGAATACGATTGTGATTGAGGATGCTCATAAATTGGGTTTAGCGCAACTTTATCAATTGCGTGGTCGCGTTGGTCGGGCGGGGATTCAGGCTCATGCTTATTTGCTGTATCCGCCTAATCTTGAATTGACAGATTCAGCTAAGAAGAGATTGGATGCGATTCAGGAGTTTAGTCAGCTTGGTTCGGGTTATCAACTGGCGATGCGCGATATGGAGATTCGTGGTTTGGGCGATTTGTTGGGTGAGGAGCAGTCGGGTCAGGCAGATGTGATTGGCTTTGCGCTCTATATGGATTTGCTTCAGGAATATATCAATGAGTTACGGGGGAAGATTCTGCCTGAAGTTGCGGATACTGAGCTTCAGTTGCCTCGTTTGGTGGCTTTTATTCCTGATAGTTACATCGAAGACAATGAGACGAAGATTAATGCTTATTTGACTTTGGCAAAGGTGAAGTCGAAGGAGGAGATTCTCAAGTTGGCTGCGGTTTGGGAGGGTCTGTATGGGGCTTTGCCTGAAGAAACTCAAGTGTTACTAAGGGTAATGGAATTGAAGTTGGTAGCACGAAAGGTTGGGGTGTTTCGCATTTATGCTTCAGAGGATGGGCGCGATCTGTTTCTAGACTCGAAGCTGACGGATTCGCTTTGGGAGTTGCTTCATGCGAAGATCCCGATTGAGTTCTATTATCGTTTCTCTTTCGATAAGGGCAAAATTAAGATCACGAGTCTGGCTCTTCTTCCTGGGGATAAGCAGGTGCATTTCTTGATTGAGTGGTTGGGCTGTTTTTTGAATTGAGGATTGAGCGATCGCTGATTCGTTCTTTAAGCTGAAATTGATTCCTAAAGAAACCAAAGTTTCTAAAGTAATCTGGCAAGGTCAGCTTTGCTCACTCTATCGGCAAGCCTTGCGGAAATAATCTGGTTCTCATTGATTTTGTCCAAACAAGCATTTAGCCCTATCGCAAATTAGTGCAGCAATGATGTCTGTCACATTCAAGATAAAATTTCATTTCTAGAAATGCTAATATCTTCTTAAACTAATGAATGTGATCCGACATTCTTGTGTGCTACGAAAAAATCATCATTAGCCCTTCTGAGTAGCTCCGCATTACTGGCAGCTTATTTGTTGTCAGTCTCTCCCGCGCAGGCAAACACTAACGAAAGTAAGAAAAATAACCAATATGGCGATCCTTATGTGTCATCGGTTGTAATTATCAAGAGACAATCCAACTCTCGATTCAAACAGCCAATCTCAAGATGATCGCACTAATGTTCTGACCAGCGATCGCATTGGCGATCTTGCCATTAGCAAACGAGGTTGTGACTGTATGGGATGCTGTCAAGCAGTTTTATCCCTTTTTTCTAAATAACAGCGATCTCAACTGTTTGAAAAGTCTTATGCCATCATGGCGATCACGCAAGATCGCCATGATGCTCAATCCTCTTAGAGTGCGATCGCGGATATCGTCAAAAAATACAGCCATTATTCAATTTCAGCAGGAAGTTTAGAAAGTAAATACTGTTCTCAATGTACCAACGGTAATCGTGCTGTTGGCGCTGTTATTATTTGGATTGAAGATGAACTGCAAATCAGGGGTGATGTTGATATTACTAGAGATTGGGAAGCGATAGAAAAGTTCCACATTGGTTTGGGTCGCGTTGCCGATGTTACTCTCGATCAATGGCTGTCCCACAGCGATCGCTGCCATTGCTCCTTCTTTAAACAAATCGGGAAAGGCAAAACCCGCAGACCATGTTTGAGGATTGAGGGAGTTGCTAGTGGAAGTAGTATATGTAGGAAGAGCTGACGAAATAGCCGTACCACGGTTGCTGATATTACCAAATCCATAACGACCAAAAACAGCGATCGCTTTATTAAAAGCCCATTCTAGATTCACACCACCCGTGTTGTAATCAAGGTTATTTACCGAAGCGCGAGTGTATTGCAATCTAATCGCAAAGGGAGATTCTTCTTCAGCATTTTTAGGCGCAAATTCCAACTCAACCGTACCTTGGTAAGTATCACCAAATAGCCCTTGATTAATAGTTCCGTTGGGTGAGGCATCCGCCGTTGCACTGCTGGCATTTGCGGCGACATATCCCGCTCTCAGAGTAAAAGCACTACCGCCCAAATTCCAATCAAGCGCTGCGCCAGCGCCATCATTAACAGGCAATATCAAAGGATTGTTAATGAACATACCGATGCCAAAATCTGAAGACTCATCATTGGCAAAACTGTTAGCATCAAGGTGATCGTTGAGGGACATCGCTGTACCGATGGAAGCACGGATATCTTTGCTAATGGGGAAGTCATAGCGCAAACGGTTCAGGCTTAAGGTTGTGCCAACATCGCTATAGTCAAATTTAGAACTGTTATTAAATCCTGTAAACCCAGCAAAAATGTCGCCGCCGCCATCAAGGGAATTGCCGAGGTTAGTGCCACCATTGCCAACTTCTAAGCGAGTTAGCAAAAGGTCTTCACCCGTAAAACTGGTCTTGAAGTTGAGGCGCACACGGCTGATCACTGTGGTATTTGCTTTTCCTGCCCCAAAAAATCCACTAACGGGATCGAGTAGGTCAGCATTGCCTGAACCACTCGCGGAGATGGACATGATCGCTTGACCTTCCAGTTTCGTAGTAACAGAGAACTGCTGTGCTTCCAATTTGGCAGTTTTAGCATCTAGGGAATCCACTCGACCGCGCAATGTGGCTAATTCTGCGGCAAACTCCTCTTGCAATTTTTGTAATGTGGCAATGTCTTCTTTGCTCACTTTGTCGGCAAGCCCTGCGGAAATGATTTCATTGATTTTGTCCAAACAAGCATTTATCCCAGCCGCAAATTCATAACGACTGGTGGCTTGATTGCCGCGAAAGGTGCGATCGGGATAGCCTGCGATACAGCCATAGCGCTCTACTAAGGATTGCAAAGCCGTAAATGCCCAATCGGTAGGACGAACATCACTGAGTTGCGAAACTGATGTGACATTCTGTCCGATGACATCTTCTTTTGGCGGTAATGAGCTAGATGGTGCAGCCGATACAGCGACATTGCCAGATGAGTATGCGATCGCCGAAATAGCGATCGCTTCAATTAAATTCCTTTGCAGTTTAGACATAATTTTTCGATTTCGGATTGATTTTACTACCTAATTAAAAGAATGATAATCATTATCATAGTACTTTTGAACAAAAATACACAGTGAGTTGGGGTTTAGTGTTGGGGTTGGTGAGGCTAGCGGTGGTGATGCAATACCATTCGACTTTAGGGTAAGTTGATACTTGCCCTATTTTTGCTGATTCTAGACTGCGCCTAAGTAAAACTATGCAGGATCGGGAATTTTTAGTGCAGCCTTAGCTTTGAGCAATACATCGCGATAACGATAACTTGCACGCACGATCGCACCGCGATCAATCATCGAAACTTGGCTATAGGGCTTCGCCGCTATTTCTCCTGAACGGAAAAATGGTGCAACTGTTTTCAAACAATCCTGATAAGCAGATTCTTCTTCAGCGACAATATTTTTGCTAAGAACTGATTTATAAGGAATAAATTGGCTGTGAATACCGATCCAATTGTGCTTGAAAATTAATAGACTTTGATCTGACCAAGTTTCTTCTTCACTAGAAATCTTTTTAGATGGAACTTCGTTCGCTAAACTAAGCATTCCCTTGAAATTTAAAGCAGCATTAAAATTCTTGGGATTGTTGAGTTTAACAATCAAAGACTTGAGACTTGCAACTAGCTCTTCGCCATAAGGTACAGCACTCTTCAGGTCACCATCTCGATAAATCATCGATTCAATCCGATGAAATCCTTTGTATTGAGGAGAAGTTTCACCGCCATCGATCACATAGGGACGAGAATCTATGTCTGTATCTTCTTTCTCAAAGCTACCAGCATAAACTTCGATCTCTTCATAAGGAGGTCGAGAATCGACATAAGCCATCTTTGCCCGATCTAAATCGCCGCTATTTAGGGCTGCCAAAAGATTTTCTGCCAGTGGAAGTTGATCGTTAGCACGTTTGCGAAAATAAGCTACCCCATTATTTACTTGCGTATTGTAAGAACTGGGTTGAGCCGCTAAAGCACCTGTCCAGACAAATGCCAGTACAAATATTGCGATCGCCAAATAACGGATTTTCTTCATTTTTACAGTCATATTCTTAAACAAAATTATTCTCAATAAAAGTAGATAAAATTTGATCTATAGCAATTTATATCTGATCGCTTTACAAACAAAGGAGTTAAGCCTCTTGTTTCATGCAGTAAAAGTTGCTCTGACTCATTTAAAAACCGTTATAATCCTTAGTTAATAAAGAATCTACAGTGAAATAATATAAAAATATAAAATATCTTAATGAAATTAATGACTAACTAACTAGATAAAAATGTAGCATGATGTGTAATCTTATTGCAAGTAATTACTATTAAAGATTAGGGCAACCGCACACGTTTCTTAACAAAAGAGGGAATATTTCGTAACAATAAG
>JBAXTW010000091.1:0-18550 GCA_037129985.1 Pseudanabaena sp. ELA645
CAGTATGGGTTTCCTGTTGCTGCCTAATAACTGTATTATATTGAGGTCGCACCCGCATAAAGCGTCCCAGCATTGATGATCGTTAGATTCTCAAACCTTCGTACCATACGGCGATGGGTATGACCATTTACCTCAAACTTGTATTCTTGGTTGGCAATTAAGCTGTGTAACTCACCTATAACTTCCAACGCATAACCATAATCATCTGGAGTCAAGCGTTGCATATCATTCTCACCCAAACCATGACACAGAAGTAACCGCCCCGTAATAGTCTCAATTACCTTTGTATTAGGCAGCGATCGCATAAATGCGTGGGATGTCTCACTAATATCAGACCATTGCGTAGCTTCCGATGAATCCCTCATGACACCTTCAACTAACCACCGATCATGATTGCCTCGAACTGTCACAACTTCTGCTTGGTCAAGCAGGTTACAGCAGCGATCGACATTTCCCCGACCATCAACTATATCGCCTACACATAAGATCTTCTCTACTTGAGCCATTTGAAAAAAATGAAGCGCTATTTCCAGATAATCCGCTTCAGCATGAACATCTCCAATAATCCCAATCTCGGCAAAACTCATATTCATTAACTCCCCATTACTGCTCCAAGCAACAACAACCTTTTGATCCACGCCCGATAGTTTAACTTCGGTCATCAAATTAAGACTTGATGTACCCCTACACATACTAAAATGAAACCGAGGAGAAATTTCAACATTTCTTAACCTCTATGTATTTCATCGTTAAATTTATATTCTAGACAAACCCAAGGTCAAAAAATCTATGGTCGCAACCCCTGAAACCACAAACGCAGCCACTCCCGCTTTCAAAGATGACTTTCGCGAAGGCATTCAATACTTTGGTGAACCGTTGGAGGGGTTCGACGAACTAGGACGATCGCCCGTACTCAGTCCAGAAAAATCTGGCGTAACTGACCCTAGCGATCGGGCCGCTGTATTTCAAACCTTACTCGCCGCCGATGCATTGCGCTATCTAACGCTACAAGTTACCGCCAGCAAAGCATCAGGACACCCTGGGGGATTTGCTAGTAGCGCCGAAGCCGTAGCTGCTTTCTATATGCTCGGTCACAAGAATATGCCCACCGAAGTCGGACACCATGCCCCAGGTTACTATAGCGGCATGTTTCTCGATCGCTCTCTCGAAGACATGGGTATCAACACCGTCACCCAAATGCGCGATCGCTATCGGGAAAAACATGGATTACTCGGTCACTTGTCAGGTTTCATCCCTGGGATTTTGGCTCCTGCGGGTCCCCTCGGACAGGGACAGCATTTTGCAATGGCGGCGGCGCTGTTGCATCGCGATAAGCTTTTTCCAGTGACGATGGGTGATGGCGGACTGGGTGAACCCTATCCCGTTAGCTCGATCGCCCACTTTCATACCGCTTATCCAGAAGCCACTAATTTTGTGCCGATTCTGGTTTGGAATGGCTATAGCCAAGAACATCACAGCATGGTTTCCACCAAGACCAATGCCGAAATGATTGCCTTCTGGAAAGGAAATGGTTTTGATGAAGTAATTCTCATTGACGCGAAGGATTTTGACGATCAAAATCAACCAGAAGCCTATGTCAACAGCACAATCTTCTCTTTCAAACAGCGTCTTGCCTTCACAGAAGCAGTTCTCGTTGGTGCTGATAAAGCCGCGAAACTAGCTTTTAGCGGTAAACTCACTGTATTTATCATCAAACAACTCAAGGGCGCAGGCGTTCATGCCAATGGTGCAAAATCTCACAATCTCTATGCCCATCACACCCTCGAAAATCCTGATGTGGTTGCAGCCTTAAAAACCCGTGCGCTCAATCCTGAAGCATGGCAAACCGTTCGCACGAATCTGGAATGGGCGGGTGGTGGTTCTTCTTCTAAAACCGCAGTTACTGAATCCGTATTGCCATTAGCCGATTTGGGAACTTTGCCTTTGGAAGAATATGCGATCGCCGAAGCAAAAATCTCCACAACTGCAATGGGGCGTTTAGTAGGCTATGTCGGACAAACCGATAAGCGCTACATCGTCACCAATGCTGATGGCAACGAAGCTTCGGGAATCGCCAATATCAACCAAGCCTTGAAAATCAATCACCCCACCAAAGATGATCTCTACAATCAAGCCCCTGGTGGTCAAGTTTACGAACCACTCAGCGAAGATGCCTGTGCAGGTTTAGCCGTTGGTTTAGCTCTCATGGGAAGCCGCACTCTCTGGTGTTCCTACGAATCCTTTGCGATTAATGGACTACCGATCTGGCAGACAGTGACCCAAGCAATGGCAGAACTCCGCCGCCCAACTCCTGCAACGGTTTGTTTGTTCACCGCAGGTGCTTTGGAGCAAGGTCGCAACGGTTGGACACACCAACGCCCTGAAATCGAAGGTTATTTCGCCTCAATGATGCGGAATGGAAATATCTTCCCTCTCTTCCCTCTGGATGCGAATAGCATTCAAGTCTGTTATGACTGGGCGTTGAAGGCTGTAAATAAGGGCGTGGTAATTACCGCCAGCAAATCACCTTTGCCAATTCGCACTACCCTTGCACAAACTACACAGGCTCTGGAAGATGGCGCAATTACCCTACAAGAAATCGAGGGTAGCAAAAAAGTTGTCTTCGCAGTCATCGGTGACATGATGTTGGTTCCTGTTTACGAAGCTGCTCAAAAGCTTGCTGAACAAGGTATTGGCTCTAAGATTGTGTCAATCATTAGCCCACGCCGTCTCTATCGTTCCACTGATGTTGCTTGGGATACTTGCTCTGAGCCAGATGGTAAGTTCCTTACAGATGCTGAATTTGAATCATTCTTTGGTGGTGACGCTCTAATTGGGGTCATTGGTGGTGCTTCGGCAATGCTGGAACCCGTGATGTTGCGTAGTACTAGCAAGCGCGATGTCTTCTCATGGAAACGTGGAGAAACAACTGCTTCGGCGGGTCAGTTGTTTGAGTTCAATGGCATGAATGCTGAGGCGATCGCTAATCGTGCTAAGTCGTTAATCGACTAATACTTTTAAGGGACGCAAAGCGTCCCTTAAAAGTATTACAGCAATCCGAAATGAATTAAAACAGGCTTCGACTTCGCTCAGCTAGCATGGACTGATGGCTGAGCGAAGTCGAAGCCACAAATGACTTAGGATTGCTATAGTAATTGCTCAACCTAGAAATATCATGATTGCTTAGTTGTGGATTCATTTGCAAAGAGCCTTAATTTCTTGAAGATACTCTCATTGGTACTAACTTTCTCATTCTTGCCCAGCTAAGTTCATGCATCAGCACATAGGAGCAAGGAATTAGGAATAAGGTCAGAAGCGTGGCAAGGGCTAATCCAGAAAAAGTGACAATTCCAAGCGGCTGTAAGAACTCGCCGCCATCACCACCACCTAGCGCTAGAGGGAAAGCGCCAATTACCGTAGTAATCGTGGTCATTAAAATTGGACGTAAGCGGATTGGTGCAGCTTGCAAAATAGCCTGAATGCGACTGCATTTCTGCTCATCTCGTAATTGATTGGCGAACTCCACCATCACGATCGCATTGTTTACGACAATACCAACTAGCAAAATTGCCCCAATTACCACAATCACGTTAATCGAGCTACTGGTCACAAATAGACCAAAAATACCACCCGCCAACGCAAGGGGAATCGTCAGCATAATCACTAACGGATCGAGCAGTGAGTTGTATTGCACCGCCATCACCACAAAAACCAAGAAGGAAGCAAGTAAACCCAATACTAAGAAAGATTTCGAGAGATTATCGTTAGCTGTCTTAGCAGTACTGGGCAGTACCGTTACTCCATCTGGCAACTTGACCTCAGCGATCGCCTGTTCAGTTTGTTGGAGCGCACCACTGAGACTTGCACCACGCTCCATGCTACCGAGAATTAGATAAACTTGACGCTGGTTAATGCGTTGAATTTCCCCAGGGGCGCGACCTTCGCGCAGAGTTGCCACATCCGCAAGGCGAACAGGGCGATTATTGCTGACAAATAGGGGTACTTGCTGCAATTGCGAAGAGTTTTGGCGTAGCTTAGGATCAAGCTGAACGCGCACATCGATCAGGCGATCGCTGCGTTGTAATTGCGTGGGGACTGAACCTGTAATTGCAGTTTGCAGAGTTGAGCCGATCGCTTGCGTAGAAAGTCCTAGCGCTTGCAGACGTTCCCATTCAGGAATAATTTGGACTTCAGGCTGACGGGCATCGGTGTCGGGACGGAAGTTCGCGCCTTTGACTGACTTCTCTAAGGTACTCAGAACTTCTAAACCTGCTTGCGTCAATAGGTCGGGATTATTACCTTGCAAAATTACATCAATATCGGTTCTGGGTACAGGGGAATTATTGACAATAATCCCACGCACTTGCCCAGGGTTAACCCGAATTCGTATCCCGGCAAGATTTAGCTTAGCAATTTCCCGATTCACGCGACTGACAAAACCAGTAAGATCGGCATTTGGCTTGAGCGTGATCGTACTACCACTGCGTAAGGGATTAGCCGTAACGTTATTACCAAAGGAACCACCGCCAATAGTGGAGAAAGCATAGGCAGTTTCAGGCTGCTTAATCAGAATTTCATCGACTATTTCCATCACTCTACGGTTTTCGGCGAGGGTTGTACCTGCGGGAAATTGAGCATTGACGCTGACATCACCTGTTTTAACTTGAGGAATAATTTCTTGCGGCAGTTGCCGCGCCATTAGGAAGCCACCACCACCAAGAATTGCAAATAGACCAATTACTACCAACAGACGATAATGGATAATCCTTGCTAAGAAACCTGCATATCCCAAGGTCGCCGCTTCAAATCGTTGCTGAAAACCGCGCATAAACCATGTTTCACTTAACCCACTCGACCAAGGGACGGCTAATAAACGTGAGGCTAGCATTGGTACTACGGTGATGGCGATCGCGATCGCGGCGATGTTACCAAAACTTATCGTGAGAATCAGTTGATTGAATAGTAGCGACAGGAATCCACCCAACAATAAAAACGGAAAAATTACGACGAGGTTGGTACTGGTGGACGCAACCAGTGCTGACTCTATTTCGGCACTGCTGGCTTGAGATTGGGCGATCGTATCTTGAACTCCATTACTCCTTCGCATTTTCTCAACGCCGATCAGGATATTGTCTAACATCACGATTGAGCAGTCTACGACACCGCCCACGCACAGAGCCAGACCACCTAAGCTAAAGATATTAAGCGAAAATCCGAAAATACCCATACAGATAATTGAGGCAAGAGTAGCAAGAGGAATTGCAAGGGTGATAATCAGGGTCTGTCGCACTGAGCCAAGAAATAGCAATACAGCCCCTCCCGCGAGGAAAGCTCCCATAATGCCAGAGGATGTAACGTTGGCAACGGAAGCTCTAATTAGTTTTGACTCATCAATTGTCGCTGTAATCTCAGCATCGCTGGGAATTAAGCCATTTTCCTGAAGTTTGGCAATCTTTTCCTTAACGCGATCGACGACCTCAATCGTATTCGCATCGGGCTGTTTCGTTACTAACAACCGCACTGCTTCTTGTCCATTTAAAGTAGTGAAAACTCTCTGTTCTTCAGTACCATCAATAATTTCCGCAAAGTCTCGCAAATAGACTTGTCTTGATTGGGTTGTAGCGGATGGATTACCAACCACAAAGGATAAATTTTCTAGTTCTTTAGCATCTTTAAACTTACCGATCGCTCTAGTCAGTGGCTCCACCGCACCATTGCGTAACCTCCCACCAGAAATATCAATATTGCGATCGCGCAATGCGTTCAGAACTTGATTTACGTTTACACCTGCTGATTGTAATCGAGGCAGATCGAGATTAACCTGTACTTCTTCTCTTACGCCACCAACTACATCAACACCCGCAACCCCAGGCACGATCGCTAGTTCACGCCCCAACTCTTCATCGGCAAATATTCTTAATTTTGGCAACGACAAAGAAGGCGATGTGAGCGCAAATTCATAAATCGGAAATTGGGAAGGATCAAATTTAAAAATTCTTTCATTCTCGACGACATCGGGTAGACGACTCCGACCACGGTTGAAGCTAGCAACTGTGTCATTAAGAGCCTGATCGACATCACTACCTGCTTCAAAAAACAAATCGACTCTTACTTGTCCTTCGCGAGTACGCGAAAAAAGCTGATTCACACCTTCAGTAATTGCTAAAGCTTCTTCTAGAGGTTTGGTGACTTCGGTAATAGCTACCTCTGGAGACACCCCTGGAACATCAATTTGAACGCCGATACGGGGATAAACAATTGATGGCAGCAAGTCTACTTGTAACCTTGTTATATAAAATGCTCCCATCACAAAAATAGCGATCGTCAGCATCAGCGTACCGATGTGGCGGCGAATTGCTGTCGCGCTGATACTAAATCCTGTCGGCTTCGGACTAGACGAGTTTTGGTTGCTCATAGTTACCTCTTAAAAATAATTAAAAAAAATAAAAATGTAAGGCGCTTTGCGCCTTACATTTTTATTTAGAAGATTCCGATAACACGCTGAGCTTGACAGCATCACCATCCTGTAACTTACCGCCACTCCTAACCACAATGCGATCGCCTTCCTTCAATCCAGAAAGAATGACTACTTTTCCATCACGGCGATTACCCAAGGTGACTTGACGCGCTGAAGCGATCGCATCCTTACCCTCTCCAGTGATCACAAAAACATTGCCAGTTCTGGGTTTACCTTTATCACTGGCTTTATTACTATTAGCATTAGGCTTGGCATTGGCTTTTTCAGATCCTTTATTTTCAGAGCTTTTATTCTCAGGGTTTTTAGTAGCCGCCGCATCTTTAGCAGGTTGCGCCGCAGGTCTACCTGCCGCCTCAAGTGCTGAGTCAGCAATGATGATTTGTTTTTCCTGTTTACCTGCAAATTGTACCCGCGCTAATTGTCCACTTCCCAATTTGTCATCGCGATTGGGAACGACTACTTCCACAGGAATTAATCGCGCCACTGGATCGGCAACAGGGGAAATGCGTCTCACGGTTCCCGTAAATTTTTGATTAGGAAAAGTATCAAAACGGACATTGACTGATTGATTGAGGCGAACCTTGCTAATTTCTAATTCAGAAACCAGCACAATCACCTTAACCTGACTAAAATCGCCTAATTTGAGAACTTCATTCCCTGCAAAGAGCATATTGCCAGTTTCACTAACTTTTTCTAAGACGAGACCATTAATCGGTGCAGTAATTGTGGTGTAAGACTGACGTTCTAGTTCTCTTAATTTAATTGCTTCTTGGGCTAAGACTCTTTGGGAACTTGCGCCAACAGTTTGCTGTTGCAGATTTACCTGTTGTTCCGCTGATCGCAAAGACTGTTCCGCCGATAGCGCTCTGGTATTAGCCGCTTCCGCAGTTTGCGAAGATACTGCTCCATCTTTAGCCAATTGGGTGAAGCGATTTGCATCGGCTTGTGATTGTTGATATTCAACTCTCGCCCTTTCCACTTGAGCGCGGGCATTACCTACCGCAGCACTAGCCTGAGAGACTTCCGATTCTCTAGCCGCAACTTCCGCTTCAGCCTGTAGCACAGTTGCTGATAGCACAGCATCGTCCAATTGGGCGATCGCCTGTCCTGCTTCCACGCGATCGCCTATATCTACAGCTAAGTCAATCAAGCGACCTTCTATACGCGACTTGACCGACACTTCTCGAATTGGTGCAGTTGTGCCTGTATATTCTGTCTCAGACTGAGAAACATCGGAACTCGCGATCGCGACATCCACAGCTACAGCAGGTTTTTGGGTCTGTACTTGAGCTTGAGAGGCATCTTTGTTGTTTTGCGTACAACTTACAGTTACTCCTGACAAGCTAGCGATCGTAGCCAATATCCAAAAAGCTTTCATAGAAAGAAGATAGCAAGTGTTGAGTTTTCTAGAGTTATTCTAGGTTATGTTTTATCATTTTGGGTAATATCTATACGATAAACCTTGAGGTTAGTTTTGGTGTAACTAGATTTGCGGATTAGCGGAGATCGTATTTGAATGCAAGACTCTATAACTTTATGAACTAAAAGGAGGCGTGTCTGGCGCAAGTGGAGTTTGAACAAAGAGGGCTTGGCGGGGTATACCGATCGCAATTCCTTCTTTTTGCATTACCATTTGCAGGCGGCGGCGAAACTCTCGACCGACAGCCCATTGCTGAAGCGGTTGAGTCTTGATCCAAATACGGATCAGCATTCCTGAATGTTGCAGATCGTCAATACCTAAGACTTCGGGTATTTCTAAAATCTTTGATTGCCATTCAGTTTCAGCATAAATTTCCTGAGATAATTTTTGCAAAACGGCTAAGGCGTGATCAGGATCAGTCTCATAGGATATTTGGATCGTAAGATCGACTCTTGCCCAGTCCTTCGATAAATTCTGAACGATGGCGATCGCGCTGTTAGGAATCGTAATTAGCTGTCCTTCATTATTACGGATTTGGGTAATCCGCAGATTCATGTTTTCCACTAAACCGCCTAAAGCTCCTACCACAATTACATCACCGACCGCATACTGATCTTCTAAAATAATCAAAAATCCATTGATGATATCTTTAATTAATCCTTGTGCTGCAAATGAAATCGCTAAACCGACAATTCCCGCACCTGCTAGTAGAGGGATTAAGTCAACTCCAATTACAGATAGTGACATCAAACTTGCCGCGCAAACCCAAAAAATAGCGACGACATTTGTTAAAACTTGAGTAATTGTCGATACTCTTAATTCCAAGCGTTGAGATGGTTTTAACATCATAAAATCTTTCTCTTTGAGAACGATCGCAAAGCGAGCAATTAAAAGATTGCTAATACGAATCAAGACATAAGCGACTAAGATAATTCCTAATACTTGCAGCGGAGTTGAGATAATAAAAGATTGTAGCCAGCGCGTATAAGGGAATAGCCCTAAAATCACAAAAATCCCACTTCCGATAATCCCAATTTGCCCAATTTGCAAGATTCGCTGCTGGAGATCATCAAGATTAAACTTTTGCTTGAGAGATAGTTGTTGCTGCAATTCGTCAAGGGGGACTATATCAAGTTTTGTATCTAATTCATCATCAATTTTTGATTCCACTACTTGCTTGCGTTTTTTTAAATATTTTTCCAATTTTGTAATCAGGCGATTAGTCGCGATCGCCGCAATAAATATTCCTAATGCGAATAAACTGCGATCGCGTAGGAATATTGGTTGGCGTTCCTGATGCGCTCTCATCAAAGCATTACCGATAATTTGGGTTAGAGAGTTAGCCCATCGCTGTGGATCGCCTCCATGTATTTGAGCATCAAGGGTAGTGACAGTCATTAAATATCGATTATCAATGTTAATTACAGATTGATCGCTTTTTTCATCAAGACTCGTTGTTACTTGCAAGGTGTTAGGATCGAAATTGCTATTAGCCACACGATTTAGCTCTTCCTCAATCCCTTTTACTCGTTGCTCAAGGGGAAATCGCTGGTTAACCGAGGGAGCTGCAAGCAGAAACAGTTGATAACCATCTAATTTGAGTGGTGCGCTATCAACATTGGCAATATTGGAATTGGAATTATAGCGTCCTGATATCAGTTTATTTAGGTTTAATAATTCAGATTGTCCCCATGCGATCGGAGTGGAATTTAAGAATAAAGACAGAGCGATCGCGCTAACTAAGAGCATAATCAATAGACCAGAATTACGAAACCGCTTCTTCCAAAAGCCTTCTTTTATTTGATTTTGACGATTAGACATCATAATTTTGTTCCGTTCTTTCCATCAATTTTTTTGTGTCTGGGTGATAGTGGGCAATCCCTTCCAAAATCCCTGCGCTGTAGTTCCCATTCATACCTAAAAAACCACCCTTGGCTAAATACAAACTGTTTGTATTTCCTTGTTCCTTTGCTTGTCTTTGAGACTGTTCAATAATATCCTCATGAGCATTTGCTACTAAAACAGAAGGTACGGCGCTAACCAATAATGACATATCATTGCCACTGTCACCCGCAAACACCGTATTGGTATAATCAAAACCCAGTTGGGTCATCAGAAATTCCACGGCATGAAATTTAGTGCCATGAGCTGGCAATATGTCCAATAAGCCGATCGCTTTGGCTTCATCAACGCTATAAATTAAACTAGCAGCAATGTTTTGTTCTTCAAGGCGAAGTTTGATGCACTCCTGTAAAGCCTCTTTTTCGACCTCCAATGGTAGATAATAACTAAGCTTAAAACGGTTTTGTTGCTCAGGTTCTTGCAAAATCAGATGTGAGATTTTGGTTAAATCCACAAACAATGGCTCTAAGTCCACAGCATTTAGACCTTGCCAATCGCCTGCAATCTCTTTTGACCAGCTTTGCCAAGATATCCAGCGATCGCCATCAAGTTGATAAATCGTGCTGCCAACATCACCAACGACCCAATGAGGTGCTGGTAAATCATACTCTTGAATTGCTTCTTGGATTAATGTCAAATTCCTACCGCTCACATATATTAAACACACTTCTGAACGGCTTACCAAATTCTTAAATATTGACCGCGCTTCAGGGGATTCTGGTTGGCTCCCATTTGGTAACAAAGTGCGATCGAGGTCAGTACAAATCAATAATTTCTGCATAACTTCTACATAAGGTGTGTTTGAATTGATTAAAAAAAACTTATAGAATCTTCTCCGAAGCTACTATTCTATAGCGGTTTGCATTTGAGTGCTGTATGGAAAACAGAAAAAATGTAGTGGCAATTCATGAATTGCCACTACTCATTCACTAAAGTAATTAGCAAAACAGCAGATTCAAGGACAATCATGTACGAACAGATTTCTCACTCACTTTTAAATTCTATCCTTGACGATTTAAAGCCTGAAATTCGTCGCCAAGATTTGCGACATTTTTATACTCGTCTCGGCGCAAATTTCTACGCAATCTATTCGCTGTTCTATACACTGTATGGACATCGCGACGATTTTAAATTGCAAATGTTGCGCCTAGTGGAAACTATGGCGAAAGGCTATATTGATCGCTCTGCGGAATTGGAACAGTTAGATATACATCGAGAACGAGATCACAACTGGTTTTTGTCCCAAAAATGGGTGGGGATGGCGCTCTATTCTAATGGATTTGCCGATAATCTCAGCGATCTTGCGAACAAAACCAGTTATTTTCAAGAATTAGGTATCAATATGGTGCATATTATGCCAATTTTGAAATGCCCTGATGGTAAGAGCGATGGCGGCTATGCAGTCAGCGATTTTCGGCAAATTGATGAGAGTGTGGGTGACCTAGAGGATCTACGGATTATTGCTGAAGATTTTCGTAAGCGAGATATTTTATTAGTGCTTGATATTGTTCTCAATCACACTTCCGATGAACATGAGTGGGCAAAGAAAGCTATGAAGGGCGATTCTCGATTTCAAGACTATTACTATATTTTTGAAGGTCGAGAAGTCCCTGATATGTTTGAGCAGAGTATGCCAGAGGTTTTTCCCACAACCGATCCAAATAATTTTACTTGGAATCCTGAGATGGGAAAATGGGTGATGACAGTTTTCCATGATTATCAATGGGATTTGAATTATAGCAATCCTGCTGTATTCATGGAAATGCTGGATATTATTCTGTTTTGGGCAAATCAAGGCGTAGATGTGTTGCGCCTCGATGCTGTAGCCTTTCTATGGAAAAAGATTGGCACTTCTTGTCAAAATGAACGCAAAGCTCATTTAATTTTGCAGTTAATGAAGGACTGTTGTCAGGTGACTGCTCCAGGGGTGTTATTTATTGCCGAAGCGATCGTTGCTCCTGTGGAAGTAATTAAGTATTTTGGTGAAGATGCGATCGCTGCAAAAGAGTGCGAAATTGCCTATAATGCGACTTTAATGGCGCTGCTCTGGGATGGAGTTGCGACAAAAAACACCAAGCTCCTTAGTCAAGGAATAAAGAGCCTACCCAATAAATTGGAACGAGCGACTTGGCTGAATTATGTACGCTGTCACGATGACATTGGTTTTAGTTTTGATGATAACGATATTCGCTTAGCGGGGTACGAACCTTCTTCTCACAGACGCTTTTTAATTGATTACTTTAGCGGTAAGTTTGACGGTTCGGCTAGGGGATTAGAATTTATGCACAATGAATCCACTGGTGATGGGCGGATCTGTGGTTCGCTGGCTTCACTAGTAGGGCTAGAATCTGCCTTAGAGAGAGAAGATAAAAAATTGATTGCGGCGGCTATTAATCGAATTCTCTTGCTGCATGGAATCATTCTATCCTTTGGCGGAATTCCGATGATTTATAACGGTGATGCATTAGGCGTACTTAATGATTACAGCTTTAGTGAAGATCCAAGCAAGTGCAATGATAATCGCTGGGTTCACCGTCCAAAAATTGATTGGGAAAAAGCGGAATTACGCAAAAAACAAGGCACAGAGCAGTATACGATCTTCACTGCCATGAAAAAGATGATTTCTATTCGCAAAGAAATCTCTGCTTTTGCTGATTTTAATAACCGCGAATTACTGCAATTAGAGAACGAACATCTACTCGGTTTTATGCGATTCGATCATCAGCGTCCATCAGAAAAAGTGCTAGTTCTCGCTAATTTTGATGGCAATCCCCAATATTTTGACCTGTCAGCTTTAAGTCATAAAGGTTTTAGCGCCTATAGTCAGTTTGTCGATTTATATAGCGGTAAAAAGCCATCTCAACACGATGAGAGCATTGTTCTGCAAGGTTATCAGTTTTACTGGTTGACAGAGACATAACGCCAAAAGAGAGTAAGTTCTTAATTACGCAAATCCGCGATCGCACTGAGCGCAACATTAGCGATCGCTTGATCTGTGGCTTTGGGTAAATGATAATACTTCCCACCACCTGCGGCGGCGAGTTCCTTCGCAAAGCCAGTCGAAACAAACTTATTCTCGGTATCGATAACCAATAAACCTAAATTCAAAGCGCGAACCTTGCGACAAATATCGATTAATTCGGCTTTAATATCAGGCTTATTTTCTGGATCAATCGGCTCACCCATCGATCGCGCTAGTGGCACATTCCCACGCCCATCAGTAATTGCCACAATCGTAACTGAGCCAACATCACCTGACTGTCTTGCATTCATGGCAACCCGCACCGCTTGAGTTAAGCCATGCGCCAACGGCGAACCACCACCACAGGGCATCGTATCCAAACGACGACGCGCCGCTTCGATGGAACGAGTGGGCGGTAACAATACATCTGCTTTTTCACCACGAAAAGGAATTAGCGAGATTTGATCACGATTTTGATAGCTATCAGTTAACATCCTCAAAGCTGCACCCTTAGCCGACTGCATTCGATTCAAAGCCATCGATCCTGAAGCATCCACTAAGAAAATCGTCAAGGCTCCCGCCTTACGTGCCAACTTCTTCGCTCTAATATCGACATCCTCAACGATGACTTTACGATGGGGTTGGCGCAGTCTTCTCGCCTTTTGATAGGGAGCCGAAGCGCGGAGAGTGGCATCAACTGCAATGCGATCGCTCTTTCCTTGAGGCAAAACTGGTTTAATGTAACGTCCCCGCTCTTGGGAATAAATCACGTTGCGCGTACCCGATCGCCCTTGCTTTTGCATCGACTGAGCAAAAAATAGAACTTCAGGATCGAGAATTACACCTTCAGGATCGAAAACAAATTCTTCAGGGATTTCAGGGGATTCATCCTGCTCTTGCTCTTGTTCCTGCTCCTCTTGATTTTCCTCCTGCTCCTGTTCACCTTCATCTTGATTGGGAGGTGGCGGCGGTGGTGCTTGCTGCTGTTGTTGCTGTTCAGGTTGTTGTTGATCGGGAGATAAAGGCGATCTCGGCACAATTACCAACTCCACCGCCTGACGTAAATCATCAGCATTAACCTGTGTCCGACTTTCCAAAGCCGCCGCCGCCTTCGCCACTCGCAATGCAAATAACTCAGCGCGATGTCCTTGAACTCCACCGCGAACAGCTTCGGCAACAAGATACTGAATCTGCGCTCTCGAAATGGTGATGTCTTTTAACCATTCCCGCGCCAAAATAATCTGTGTTCGCAGATCATCAATATCCGAGTCATAGCCACTCAAAAAGACTTCAGGGGAATTGGCATAGCCCAATACCATATCCACTGCTTCCACTCGTTGATCGAGAGAGAGAACTCCATCTGCCGAAAGATTAATCGCAATCCGATCCATCAAATGCTCGCCTAATATCCCTTCTTCTGGGTTGTAGGTAGCAATTAGCAAAGGTCGGCAAGGATGTTGATAACTAATGCCTTCACGTTCGACTTGGTTATAGCCTGTGGAGAGAACCGAAAGCAATAGGTTGGAAATCTGCGGATCGAGTAAATTAATCTCGTCAATATAGAGAACGCCACGATGGGCTTCTGCTAAAATCCCTGGTTGAAATACCGTTTGTCCCTCGCGCACTGACCGACTCACATCTACCGAGCCAATCAGCCGATCTTCGGTAATCCCTAATGGAATCTGAATAAACGGTGCAGGAATGACTTTGGTTTCGATTTCGCTAAGCTCTTTGCCCTGCATCGTTGCCACTAAGGCATCATCCCATTCATCAGGATTAGTCGGATCGCTGTTACTGAGAGAGGCGATCGCTACTTCAATGGGAGGCAGTAAGGCATGAATCCCACGCGCAAGCACGGATTTTGCAGTACCTCGTCTACCTGCAATGGCGATACCACCGATCGCAGGATCGATCGCCGCGAGCAGTAAAGCGGTTTTAATTGCTTCTTGACCGACCACAGCCGCAAGGGGAAATGTGATCGGGGTATAGGAGATGTTTGTAGTTGAGGGGGCGGGCGGCGAAAAGACCATGCGATCGGGTTATGTAAAAGTGTGGGAAATATAGGTGTTTGACCAATTATAGCGGTTTAAGGCGGTCGGCATTAGCCTTTTCAGCAATCGCGTAAAATCATGCTAATTTTAAGCACAAACTATTATTTTAGGTATTATTGAGATGAGTGGAATAACTCGTGAGGTTATTCTCGATCAAAGGCATGTTCCTAAGCACTTACCAAATACGCAGCAATCTCAACGATTACTCAGGCTAGGACGATCTGCTCATGTTTTTAAAGATGAAGCTACTATGCTAAGAGTCGCTCAGGCTATTATTGAAGCAGGTGAGTATACTGGTAAAATTCGTAACTATGAGCGTTATGGATTGTTTTTTAGCGAACCTATTGGTTACAGGATTGCGGTAGATGACTCAAATATTCCGTTATTTTATGGTGAGGTTAAAGTAGATGCAGACAATCGATACCATGTTATCCCCCGCACTCGATCCAGTGAAGGATGAGTGGAATTTTCTTGAGGTTTGGATCGATCCCATGCAGTCGCCGCCTTATTTGTTAATGTTGATGGGCGATCGCATTGGTATGTGTCGGGTTTGCGATCCTGTTGAAAATTACAAGGTTGTACTAACTAGCCAAAGCTATGAAGAGGCTCAGTTATGGTTGTTGGAAGATGAGTTTGAACCAATTAACGGAAGGGTATCACTTTCTGAAGTTCTGGAAGGAATATAAAGCACCTACTGCACTGATTAAAACATTGTTGATTTTTGCTAAGATTAAAATATCTTAGTGATAACTTTTCTATCTAGGCATAAGCTATGCAATCCTTTCCTGTGCTTGGTAACACGATCCGCCCTCTGCAACATCGCGATCTGGAATTTATTCAGCGATTTGCTTCGCCTAGCGATCTTGCCCAAATAGCGGTTAGCGATCTTAGCGGTTGTCGTAGTCGTCAAAAAATCAGCTTACATCAGCTTGCAAGTTGGCTGCCCGCGCCTCTGCAAATGATCCTCAAACCCTACGTTCGGGCGTATGTCTCAGAATGTAATGGCATTATTCAGGGATTTATCAGGGTTTCGCCGTTTAACAACAACAGCAGTACTTGGCAAATCGATCGCGTTGTTGTTCTACCCGAAGCCCAAAATGGTCAGCATCATGTTGGTACACAATTAATTCGTTATTGTCTCGAATCTTGCCTTGAAGCAAGGACATGGGTTTTGCAGGTTGATATCAACCAAAAAGATACGATCGCTCTGTACCGCCAGAATGGATTTCAACCACTGGCACAGTTTACGGATTGGGAAATTGGTAATGATGGACTTCAAGAGCTTGCTCAACATTCCCCAGATTTACCCAACCTGATGCCCGTTAGTAATGCCGATGCTAGCTTGCTGTACCAGCTTGACACGGCTGCAATGCCGCCACACATTCGTCAAGTTTATGATCTTAATGTTGATGATTTCCGAGCCAAGGCGATCGACAAATTGGTGAATCATGGCTCTTTGGTAATTAACCAATTACAAGATGTTTCGGGCTATGTGTATGAACCACAACGTAAGGCGGCGATCGGTTACTTTTATCTGCTGTTGCAACGACCTACAGGTAATCCCACGGGTGAAAAGTTGCTTCACCATTGCCAATTGACAGTTCACCCAGCTTACACATGGCTTTACCCTGAGTTAACTTCGCAAATAGCGCAGATTGTCGCGAAACAGTCTCCAGAGGGGGCGAGTTTACAACTATCTTCCGCAGATTATCAGCCTGAGCGAGAGGCTTATTTAGAAGGGATTCAGGCTGTGCGTCAAGGACATTCGTTGTTAATGGCGCGATCGGTTTGGCATAAAATCCGTGAAACTAAGCCTGTCCTTGATGGATTGCAGCTTTCACGCATGTTGTCAGGATTACAACCAACGCCAAAAACGATCCCAGGTAGAATCGAAAACCTACCACAACAGCATCCTCATAACGATGAACCGATCCAGTGATCAAGCTAATTTATTCGCAAATTGGACAAATTAGGCTAATCAACAGAATCAATTTTATTGATCACAGTTTTTATTGCCTTTACAAGTAAATCTGGCTGATCTACCCATACAAAATGACCACTTTGGTTTGCCTCAACTTGCAGACAATCTGTGGATAATTGACTTAACTCTAGGTGCATTTTGTCCCGTAACTGATTAATGCTTTGCAAAGGAATAAATGTACTCCAAAAAGCAGGCTTGAAGAAGGAATTGGCTTTAATGCTAACTATAGGCAATGATCCAAAATGCTTAGCGATACTCACTTGCTCTGAACTTTTGTCTAGATTAACAATCTCTCGGCTCATCGTAATCCAATGTTTAGGAAGACAAAAAGAGCGCTTCACATGATCGCGAGATTCTTCAGAGAAATTCCGCAACTCTGGCTTGATTAATTCAAATACCCTGCATGTTCTCAATAATCGAATAATCCCAAATGCTGAGCCAAAGATGGACATCACAAAGCCTGATAGAAAAAACAGCTTGAGCGCCTTTAACTGGAGCGGCATATTCAGCATTCCTATCTCATGCAGTCCATCGGTGAGGACGATGCCAGAAACTTTCTGAGGAAACAAATGGGCATATAGTCGGACATTGTAACTACCAAAGGAATCGCCTACCAAAATATAGGGTGGCTCGATTTTTGCTTGAGTTAGCAATATGTCTAGCTCCTTGGCAATTTGCTCACTGGTGCGAGGGTGTGGGCTATGGTCGCTCCATCCATATCCTGCGCGATCGCAGATACATACTTTTCCTAGTTTGGCTAATTTCTCAATCAGTAGATAACCTTCTACGCCGCCTAAGCTATGGTCAAATACGATTGTTGGTTTAGCTTCTCCTAAAGTATAAAGATGCAACCGATATCCACCAACATCAATCAGTTGACCAATGGGCGATCGCCTATCTTCTAAGTAGCTTGCGCTCGCTTGATAAAGTGTCGTAAAAATCAGCAGCATAACTTGGATTGCGATCGTCATTATTAAACCTTTTTTCTTGCTAATTAGGGATTAATCTTATTATCCTTTCATCGTTGGTTTTCCTAATGATCTTAGTTTTTCATTTAAACTTTTCTTTCTCTCTGCAAGTCGATTGGGTTGAATAAATGCAAAATCAAACAAAGACTCAAGTACATCAAGAAGCCACTCAGCCTCTCCAGACTCAACTTCTACAATCTCACCTGTATTAGTATCTTTCAATGGATGTGCTGCAAAATTACCAATGTTTCTTATTGCATCTACTGCCTGAGATAAATAAGATGGTACATCCTTTAAACCAATAAATTGCTCAATCTCAGTTGCAAGACTGCTATGCTTTACTGGGAAATGTTCTCGAAGGATATCTTGTAATATGCGTCGGCTTAATGCGGCACTTGCCTTTGGACTCATTGGTAAAACAGCACAAGCTTCCAAAAAATCTTTCCGATACCGTTCAGGTACTTCAGCCTCTACCTTACGGTTGACAAATTTAGGATAAATAATCTCTTCAACGCTAATATTTACAAGATAACCACTATCGAAAGAAGATTCTCCTTTCATGTAACCTCCTTCCTTAAATAGCACAACTAAACGATCACATTCTGGACAGTGACTATGAAATATTCCATATCCCCTTTCTAACAGTTCTGTCTCAGAAGTATCTTCATCTTCCTTCCACACAATTTCTCCAAACTCAAAATATACTCCGACATTGCAATGTGGACATTTCATCACGCCAATTCAAGGATGAAATGCAACACCTAGAGATCTTTGCATAAAGGGACTCA
>JBAXTW010000092.1:0-18436 GCA_037129985.1 Pseudanabaena sp. ELA645
AGCTAAAAGTTTTTGTCGATTCATCATTTTTCCATTCAAAACAAGTTTTGTAGATCTGCATCACTTTACTAGTGACATTTTACAAGATTTTTTAGATAGGCGATCGCCTATATTTTTGATTTACAGACAAATCATCCGACTGCAAAATCTGTAAACTGGCGCATATAGCTTGTATGAAAACCATTAACAATATTTTGCTTAGGAATCCCCATCTCCGCAAGCCTAAGAGAAATATCAAATTCTGTTCCATTATGTTGCACCCAAATCTTTCCATCCTTAATATCTAAATGTACGACACAACCATAGATACGATGGTGATTGCGCCAACCAACATGGACTAATTGATAATGATCGCGTACTGCATCAAAAATCAACTGCGACTCAACCTCACCATTTGCCGAACCATAACTTGCCAATTCTGTCAGCAAATCTTGAATCTTTTGGCGATACTCATCTAGTTTTGCCAATTGTCTCTCTCCAAAGCTATTTTGACAGCATCATGAAAAATATCGCGTGCAGACATGATTATTTGAGATTCTTAGATTCTTGGTTAACTTCGCGATCGCCCAACTCAATCTCAGCAAAAACCTTTTGTCCATCAATTGCCTCTATCTGACCAGATTGATAGGCAGTTAGGCGACTTTGAGACTCACGCAACCAAGCCAAATCGATCTCTTCACGATCTGACGAATCAAGGCTATGCCACAAAACATCAATCAAATGAATCCTTTCTGTAAAGTCAAGCTGCAAAGCTTGTTGAATTAAAATAGCGCCATCCATAAATTTATTTTTTTAATAAGGTGACATTACCCAATAATATCCTACAACCTTCAAAATCTTCATGCCGACACCAAAGCCACCTCAACCTCCTCAGACCGCCAAGCCGCATAGGACAACGCCGCCGTAATATCTTCTTTCTCTAAATAAGGATAAGCCTTTAAAATTTCTTCAACCGAATGTCCAACCGCCAATAGACCAACCAATGTACCCACAGTAACCCGCATTCCCCGAATGCAAGGTTTACCTCCCATTACATCAGAATCAAAAGTAATTCGCGCTAAATGTCTCATAGGCTTTGCTGGCTCCGAAAGCGTATTACTATCAAGCAAATATTGGAAGCTCATAGAATAATTTATCTACCCACACTGCGATTAGGGTTCAAGAAAAACGCCCATCTTGCGGAATTTTTGATAGCGAAGTTCCTTTAGGTCGTTGGGTTCTAGTTGAAGTAAGCGATCTAGATTGCTGACGATCGCCGCTTTTAAATTTTCCGCCGCCTTTAATGGCAAACGATGCGCTCCACCCAAAGGCTCATCAATCACATAATCAACAATACCTAAACGCTTCAGATCTGGAGCCGTAATCTTTAAAGCTTCAGCAGCCTTACCCGCCTTTGCCGAATCGCGCCACAAAATCGCAGCACAGGCTTCGGGAGTAGCCACTGTGTAGACGGAATTTTCAAACATCATGATGTGATCACCGATGCCGATTCCCAACGCACCACCCGATCCGCCTTCGCCGATTACCGTGCAAATAATCGGTACATTTATACCAAACATCTGCCGTAAATTAGCAGCGATCGCCTCACCTTGCCCCTGCTCCTCTGCCGAGACTCCAGGATATGCCCCAGGGGTATCAATGAGGGTAATAATTGGTAAATTAAAACGATTAGCATGATCCATCAGTCGCGCTGCCTTGCGATATCCCCCAGGAGAAGCCATACCGAAATTACGGGTCATGTTGTCCTTAGTATCGCGCCCCTTTTGATGCCCCAAAATAACTACGGGGCGATCGCTAATTCTCGCAATTCCCCCAACTAAAGCTGGATCATCATTACCTCGGCGATCGCCATGCAACTCCATCCACTCATCGGTGATCGCTTGCACATAGTCAAGAGTACTAGGACGACGGGGATGCCTTGCGATCTGCATCCGTTGCATCGCCCCCAATCCCGAAAAAATTTCCCGCCGCAAAAGCTCGGCTCGTTGCTCTAAAAGGTGAATCTGCTCAACCATATCCACATCGTTGTCATTCGCGAGTTCGCGGATTTGGGCGATACGGGTTTCTAGTTCAACGATAGGCTTTTCAAAGTCAAGCAGGATTTGGCGATCGGCCATGATGGAGTTTTTGTATAGTAGATACCAGTTCTCAGATTAGCAGACAAAGGGCTAGTTGTGGCGATCACCAATAGCATCACATCATAGATTATAGAAAATTCGTAAGCATCTAAATCGAAGTTCTCAATTTTTTGCGATCTTTGAAATTTAACTACAAATACCTCATAATCGGCTATTATTTAGATATGAAAGTAACTCAGAGGTAAAGGCTATGAGTATCAAATTTCAACTTCGCCCACAAAAATCTGTACAAGTTGCAGCAATGTTTTTAAAACTAGAGCAGCTATACAAAAAGCAGCCAATGCACCATCTGAAGTTAATGAAGATGCTTTACATGGCTGATAGAAGATCGCTCGAACAAATTGAGACAACGATGACGGGAGATCGTTATGTCTCAATGGAATTTGGACCAGTGCTGAGCAATGTTTATAACCTTATTAAGGGCGAATATAGTGATGCTAACGATCAAGCACTTTGGTCTACACACATTTCACCAAGATGTATTCACAGAATCACTTTATTAAAAGATCCCGGCAATAGTAAATTATGTGAATTTGAAGAAGATTTGATCCGTGATATATATGAAGAATATAAAGATTGGGATCGTTTTGATCTAGCTGAAGAGACTCATAAGCTGTTTCCCGAATGGGAAAAACCGCCTGAAGGAATTGGTTCCATTCCTATCAAGATAGAAACTACTCTTAGATATATTGGTAAAACAGCCGAAGATATCCAAGAGATTGAAGAAACAGTAAAATATTATATTCACCAAGATCGAGTCCTTGTTCATGCCCATTAACTTAGGAGATGCTTTCTTAATTGATACAGGAGTTCCGAAAAAGCATCTTTTTGTTGCAATAGCTCCATTACCCAACGGAGCTTATTTATTTGTAAACGCCTCAACTGTTCGCCCTAATAGACCTGTAGATAGATCTTGTATCTTAAATCCAAGCGCTGATATGCATGATTTTATAGTTGCCGAATCTTACATTTTTTATCGACAAGCTGATGAATATACCAACGCGGAAATACATGCTGCGATATCTAATGGGGATTGTAGTCCAAGGGGAGCTTTTAGCGCGTCTGTTCTACGACAAATTCAAGAAGGTGGGCTAGCATCTAAATTTCTAGCAAATGAATATAAAGAACATTTACGAATTTATTTAAACTCTCTACAGAACTAGAGGCTGGATATTTTATGCGATTTTTCTGCCCTGATTTTTAGTCTCTATGATTGGTATAGTAAAAAAGTTTTGATAGTAAGAAATGTGATGGCGCGAACACTTGATGCGGATGTAATTGTAATTGGCTCAGGATTGGGCGGACTAGTCACGGCAACGCAATTGGCGGCGAAGGGGGCAAGCGTAATTGTCCTTGAGCGCTATTTGATTGCAGGGGGCAGTGGTGGCTATTTCGAGCGCAATGGCTATCGCTTTGATGTGGGCGCATCGATGATTTTTGGTTTTGGCGATCGCGGTACGACTAATCTCCTGACGCGGGCGCTGGCGGCTGTGAATATAAAAATGGAGACGATCGCTGATCCTGTGCAGATTCATTACCATTTGCCGAATAATCTGGAAATTGAGGTACATCGCGATTATGAGGAATTTCTCAAGGAATTAGGCGATCGCTTTCCCCATGAGCGTGAGGGGATTCGGAAGTTTTACGATGAATGCTGGCAGATTTTTAATTGCTTGAATGCGATCGAGTTGCTGTCCCTCGAAGAATGGCGCTACTTGATGCGGGTATTTTTTCAGAATCCTTTGGCTTGTTTAGGATTAGCGGCTTATTTGCCTCAAAATGCGGGTGATATTGCCAAGAAATATATTCGCGATCCTGAGTTATTGCAATTCATCGATATGGAATGTTATTGCTGGTCAGTGGTTCCCGCCGATCGCACGCCTGCGATTAATGCGGGGATGGTGTTTAGCGATCGCCATTATGGGGGAATCAACTATCCCAAAGGGGGCGTGGGTAAAATTGCCGAAAAACTAGCGGAAGGGCTAGAAAAAACAGGTGGTGAGATTCGCTATGGGGCAAGGGTTACGCAGATTATTCCCAAATCTAAATCTGGTAAAGGGGCGATCGGTGTGAAGCTGGCTAATGGCGATATTCTCTATGCGAAGAAAGTCGTTTCCAATGCTACTCGCTGGGATACTTTTGGAAATTTACTTAAAGATGAACCTTTACCTAGTGGTGAAAAGGGGTGGCAAGAGCGCTATCAAAAATCGCCGAGTTTCTTGAGTTTACATCTTGGCGTAGAAGCTTCGGCAATACCTGATGAGGCAGCTTGTCATCATATTCTGTTGGAAGATTGGAACGATATGCAGAAAGAACAAGGCACAATTTTTGTTTCAATTCCCACACTGCTCGATCGCTCTCTCGCTCCTGAAGGTTATCATATCGTGCATACCTTTACGCCTAGTTGGATGAGTGGATGGGAAGGGCTGTCACCTTCGGAATATGAAGCTAAGAAAGATCGAGATGCTAAAAAGTTATGCGATCGCCTCTTAGCGATTTTCCCGAAATTAGAAGACTCTCTGGACTATCAAGAAATTGGCACACCACGCAGCCATCGCCGCTTTCTCGGTCGGATGGATGGAACCTATGGACCGATTCCTACGGGCAAGCCTTGGGGACTGTTGGGAATGCCGTTTAATCGCACCTCAATTCCTGATTTGTACTGCGTTGGTGATAGCACCTTCCCAGGGCAGGGATTAAATGCTGTAGCTTTTTCTGGTTTTGCTTGTGGTCATTTAGTGGCTTCTGCGTTAGGACTTGTATAAAAAGTTGGGCGGCGCAAAGCGCCGCCCAACTTTTAGATTAGAGTAAATTTATGGAATATGCGATCGATTTTGGCACGAGTAATACTGTTGTCGCGAGAGTTAATCAGAGTGGCGAACTCGAAACTGTGAATGTCGCTGACTATAGCAGTTTCATTGCAGATAATCCGCCATTGATTCCTAGTTTTGTTTATGTGCAGGATGCTGTTACTGGACAAGTATTGATCGGTCAGGAGGTTAGTGATCGCGGTTTAGATAATAAAAATACAAATAAAAACATAAAAAGCGAAGCACGATTTTTTAAGGCTTTTAAACGGGCGATCGGTTCCAATATGTCCTCATTTGTGCCTGAACTTGATGGGCGTGAAGTAGAATTTGAGTTAGTGGGAGAATGGTTTTTAAAGGGAATTATTGATCGCTTGCCAGATGTGAATGCGTTAGTTTTTACGGTTCCTGTGGATAGCTTTGAGTCCTATCGCAATTGGTTAAGTGGGGTATGTGAGAAGTTAAATGTTGATCGGGTGAGAATATTGGATGAGCCGACGGCGGCGGCATTGGGTTATGGAATTAATGGTGGTGGTGAAACTCTGTTAGTGGTGGATTTTGGTGGAGGGACGCTAGATTTATCATTGGTGAAGCTATCTTTTTCTCAGGCAACAGTAACTCAACCGAGAGCAACCCTTGGATTTTTGTTGAAATGGGGCGATCGCACAATTAAAAATGAGCCTAAAAATGCGGCTACATCAAGCAATTCTGGTTTGCAAACTGCCAAGGTTCTGGCTAAGACTGGACAGAATCTTGGTGGTATTGATATTGATAATTGGATTATTGATTACTTTCATAAGGAATTGGGACTGCCGAAAAATTCTTTGGTGACACGCCTCGCTGAACGAATGAAAATTGCACTTTCGAGTGCAGAATCGGTAACGGAAGTTTATTTTAATGATCAAACCTTTGAGTCTTATGAATTGATTTTGACGCGATCGCAGTTAACGCAGATTCTTGAACAGCAGAAATTCTTTACTAATCTTGATGGCGCTCTAGATCGGATTCGGCAACAAGCAACTCGTCAAAATATTGATTTCGCTCAAATTGATGCAATTCTCTTGGTGGGTGGCACATCGCAAATTCCTGCGGTGAAGGATTGGGCTTTGCGGCATTTTGCGATCAAGAAGGTGAAAGCGCATAAACCCTTTGAGGCGATCGCGCATGGAGCAGTTTCTCAGGGTTGGGAATTAAAAGATTTTCTGTATCACAGCTATGGTGTGCGCTATTGGGATAAAAGATTAAAAAAACAAAATTGGCATCCAATCGTCAAGTCTGGAACAAATTATCCATTAGAGAAACCAGTGGAATTAACTCTGGGAGCCTCTATTGCCGATCAACCGAGTATTGAGCTAGTAATTGGCGAACTTGGTGAAACTAATGTGGAAGTCTATTTTGAAAATGATCGCTTGATTACTCGTGTTTTGGATCATCAGCAAGTTTCGGTACAGGTCCTAAATGAAGATAGTAGGGTGATTGCTCAGCTTAATCCTCTGGGTCAGGTGGGTAGCGATCGCATTAAGGTCTTGTTTCAAGTTGATCAACAAAGGACATTGCGAATTACAGTTCTCGATTTATTAACCAAAAAGAATCTATTGGAGGATGCTCCAGTTGTACAGTTAATGTAGAAAATCGCTGAAACAATTTTTCTAAATCACCGCCAACTGGCGGTTATACGCATATATTATTTTCTGTTAGCATAAAAGCGATGACGAATTAATTTAAACCACAAAAAATAGTGATGAATGTAAAAATCGAAACCTGTACTGAGAATTTTTACGCCGATCTACCAATTCTTAAGAACTTTGTAGATATTACTCACAGTGAAAATTTTTGTACAGTTCCTGATGACTGGGCTGTGGTCATTACCGATGTTGTTGATTCGACTAAAGCGATCGCCAATGGAAGATATAAAGATGTTAACTTTTTAGGTGCTTGTTCGATCATTGTAATTTTGAATATAGTTGGCGATCTAGAAATCCCATTTGTGTTTGGTGGTGATGGCGCGTCTATTCTCATTCCTCCCACATTTATTCCTCAAGTGGAACAGGCCTTATTTGTGGTCCAGAAGTTAGCGACCGATGAATTTAAACTATTTCTCCGTATTGGTATTGTGCCGATCGCGGTAATCGCTTCAAATTATGAGATTAAAATTGCTAAACTTCAGATTTCAGAAAATTATAATCAAGCGATCCTCAAAGGTGGTGGGATTAGTTATGCAACCAATTTAGTCAAAGATAAAGCTACAACTGATTTATACAGTCCAAAATCCCAAAATACTGGAGCGATCGCTGACTTCTCAGGATTAGAATGTCGCTGGCAGGACATTCCCAGTCGCCATCAGGAAATTCTCAGTCTGATAGTATCGGTTACAGCACCAAGTCAGAGCCAAGTTGATAATCTGTATCGGGAAGTGATCAATCAAATCGACCGCATTTATGGACAAGGTAATGAATGTCATCCTGTAATATCTACAAATTTACAACTTTCTTTTAAGCAAAAGAATTTGTCATTGGAGGCAAGAGTTTTTGCAAGTTCTAAGGATTGGTTAAAGTTTCATTTGCAATTATGGAAATTACGTCTAATCAATTTACTGGGGCTAATTTTAATGACATTTAACATCAAAATTGGAACTTTTAATTGGGGAGATTATAAAGATTTCGTCTCAGAATCTACTGATTTCAAAAAGTTTGATGACGTTCTGAGAATGGTTATCTCTGGGAAAACTAAACAACGTGATAAGTTAATTGACTACTTAGAAAAGAAGTTTCAAGAAGGGCGCTTAGTATATGGATTTCATGTTTCCGATCGCGCTTTGATGACTTGTTTGGTGTTTGAGCGCGATGGGCGACAGGTGCATTTTGTCGATGGCGCGGATGGGGGATATACTTTGGCGGCAAAAAAAATGAAGGATCGAATGAGAAGTTAATCGAAAAGTAACTTGCTTTCTCTTTCCCAATTGCGATACATCCAGATTACGGTGTACCAGTTCATGTAGATACGAAAGATTTCCATTGCTAATTCGGATTTCCCCTGATCGCATAGCAATGTTAATAACGGCTTAAGCGTGCGATCGTTGAGTATGCCACCGAGAGTAAGAATTCCCCAGAGTGCTAAGTGCAGCCAAGTTTTTTGGATCATTAACTTTACTTCCCATGTGGGATGTTTTTGATAGAAGATAATGCTCATGCGACCGCGTTGTTCTTCTAAATCCAGTAGTCTTGGCATTTTGTCAATGGAAAATGGTGCGTGATAATGGAAGGCGATCGCCCCTGCACAGGTTAAACGTTTTAAACCCAATTTTTTGATTCGCATTCCCAACTCAAAATCTTCCCAACCATATTGGAAGAATCCCCGATCAAATTTTCCTGCTTCAAGCAACCATTTGCGGGCGATCGCTAAGTTACAAGTATCAAAGAGCGCGGCGGTAAAATACGGCACTGGGGATACAGGTTCAGAGTCAGGAGATTCGAGATTGCTAGTATCGATAATGCGTCCGTAACTATAGAATTTTTCACCTTTAGACAGCGTTTTGGTATGGGCTTGGAGATACTCTGGATTAACGGTGATGTCACTATCGACAAAGGCGATATATTTACCGAGCGCGGAGTCAATACCGTAGTTACGCGCGGCGGCGGCGGCAGCATGGTCTTGGGTAAGTAGTCGTAGATGTGGATAGCGATCGCTATTTGCGCTTAAAAATTCGACCGTACCATCGGAGGAGCCATCATCAATAACGAGAATTTCATAGGGCGCTGTTATGGTTTGCTTTTCGAGGGCTGCCAAACATTTCTGCAAGATCGGCAAACGGTTATAGGTTGGCACAACCACTGACCACAACATTTCCGACACCATGTTTCTCCATTTAGGTTTGATAGGGAATCCCCCAAGAATTATAGCTTGTCAAGTTGAATTTCATCAGGGTTAATCCCTATTGACCTAAGATAATTTGCTAGTTTTTCTTTTTGTTGACGCTCTTGCTCGGCGATCGCTTCAGCTTGCTGTTGAGCTAAAGTTGCCCGATCAGCGATCGCCTCGGCTTGCTGTTGAGCTAAAGTTGCCCGATCAGCGATCGCCTCAGCATCTAATCGCGCCTGTTTTTCCGCGATCGCCCTTTCATCTCCTGTCAACAATAAATTTCCCAACTCATCCCACCAGCGTAGCCATGTGGTCGTCCCTATCTGTTGCAGTCCAATTTCTACACCCATCGGCGGCACGGGATAATGTCCGCGAACGTTTGGCTGCATCTTGACATAGCAGCCATCAACTAGGTGATAAGCCTCAAGAATATCTTTCCATGCATCAAAAATGACATAAAAAGGAATCCGAATAGCCTGCTCGTAAACCCAGAACTTACCAGCTTTTTCTGTTCCACTTGGCGGCGTTGCATCTCTTTCTTCTGCCCCATTACCAGACACAAATTCAATGGCAATCAATGGCGCAACAGCCTCTTTCCATAACACATAGGAGCGGCGATATTCACCATCGAGAAGCGGTGACACATTAGGCACATAGAACCAATCGGGTGCTTCCGCTCCCTTTTCGGGTGGTTCGATCAACCGCCAATAAATACCGCTATCTTGACCGATACAGTAACGTCCATCGGGATGTAATTTTTGCAGAACGGGTTCTATGGAGCTTGTTAAAACAATACTTTGCGGGTGTTCCTGAAAATTTTTCACAAAGGTTCCGTCTGAATCTGGAAGTTGTTTATGATCGGGGAGATTAAGTGGAGTTGAGGGAATGATTTGAGTCGGCGACGCTGGGGGCTTAATTGGTGCTTGGGCGGTTTGCATAGTAACTCTCTAGAGATACGGCTGACTTGCATTTTAACATGAATTTTTAAGTGAAGGGGAGAACTTCACAGTGTAGTTTCCTAAAAAAATAGGGGCGCTTAGCGCCCCAAAAACTTTGTCGATAGTATTGATAATGCGTTTTAACGCATTATTCTTCTTCAACCACTTATTCTTCTTCAACAACCTTGTCTTTGAATTGTTTACCTGCCGAAAAAGCAGGAACACGGGTGGCGGCGATCACCATTTTTTCGCCTGTACGAGGATTGCGACCTTCACGTTCTTGGCGATCGCGTGGCTCGAAAGAACCAAAGCCCACCAAAGTGACGCGATCGCCTTCAGCGACAGCTTCAACAATTGATTCAAGCGCGGCTGTAACGATTACTTCGATATTCTTTTTGGATACGGATACCTTTTCGGCGATCGCATCAACTAGTTCACCTTTATTCATAGCTGTAACTCCTGTATGGATTGTGTAGATGGCAATTAAGACTTAATTTATAAAAATTAGAGCGTTGCGAAGTGCTGCTCCAATCAGTAAGACGAAATCAATACTACAGCACCGATGGCAGTCGTCAAGCGCTTTTGACAAAAATTTCGCAAAAGTTTTTAATTAGAGAGAGAATATGCTGCTTTTATTCTCTCGCCAATTAGCGAAAATCAGCGAACCGCTTGACGCATATAATCACCCCAAACCTGTGCGGCAACAGCGCTTGAGCCATTAGTTACTCCTTGATCATTGCCTAACCAAACAGCAGTCACTAAATTTCGCTTGGGAATACCGCCGATAAACCATAAATCACGCCCTTCATCCGTGGTTCCCGTTTTCCCAACTACCGTACCTTGAGCGATCGCGGCAGGTCGTCCCGTACCATACTGCACAACTCCGCGCATCATATCGACCATTGTGTTAGCGATACCTGCATCAATGACTTGACGAGGTTTTAAGGCGTTACTTGCATCAAAAACTACACGACAGGTTTGGCGATCCTTCGGGACTTTGCAATAATTGGTATCGAGAATCCGTTTGATTGCATGGGGCTTGATATATTTGCCTTCATTGATAACCGTGGCATAGGCTCCCGCCATTTCTAATATCTTTACTTCATTTCCGCCTAAAACCATGTTGCTAGAAGCATCAAGCTTGGTGGTGATCCCCAAGTTTTTTGCCATTTTTACAACATTATCGAAACCCGCCGCCTCCGCAACCCTCACCGCTACGACATTTTCCGATAGGGCAAAGCCGCGATACATATCGATCGCCCCACTGCCGCCATTGTGACAGCCAATAAGCCCCGCAAATCCACTACAGGAATAAGTGGTGTTAGGCGATATACCGCGATCAAGAGCCGCCGCATAGCTAAATAATTTGAAAGTGGAGCCTGCTTGACGTAAGGCTTGAGCGGCGCGGTTAAATTGGCTAGCCTTATAATCAACCCCACCTGTCATTGCCAAGAGTGAGCCATCACTACTATTCAAGGTGACGATCGCTCCCTGACTAAATCCATTCGCACCACCATCACGAGCTACGGCTTCTTGCAAAGCCCGATCTGATGCCTGTTGCATGGCGACATCCAGATTTGTCTCCACAATCAGATTGCCTTCCCGCGCAAAATTATCACCCAGTAATTCTTGTAACTCCTCAAAAACATAACTGTAGTAGTAGGGCGCTACTGTCCCTTGGAGTTTTTTCTTGGCAGTTTCGTTGAGAATTAGTATCGATCGCCTTGCTTGATCAGCGTCTTTATCGGTAATCATCCCCAATTCCGCCATTCGATTAAGAATGCGATCGCGATATTCGATCGCTAAGTTCTTATTTCTAAAGGGATTAATCGTCTCAGGTGAAGGTAATAGCCCTACGAGGGTTGCTGCTTCTGAAAGATTTAGTTCCGATGCTTCTTTATTGAAATACAGTTTAGCGGCATCTTTGAAACCATAAACCCCATTACCTGTATAGGCGCGATTGAGATAAAGCCGTAAGATTTCTTCTTTTTGATAGGAAAAATTAAGCTTGATCGCTGCCGCCGCTTCTCGCCATTTCCGACCCGCCGAGTCATCTGTCCCCACATAGGTCTTGCCCAACAAGTTTCTGGCTAACTGTTGGGTAATTGTACTCGCACCCTCTAAGCGCTCACCGCGACTACGCACATTCGTCACGATCGCTCTGACCACACCGACAGGATCGACACCAATATTCCAATAAAAAGATGTATCCTCCGAAGCAACTACGGCTTTAGGTAGAAATTGCCCAAACTCCCCAAGGCTAGCATATTCCGTATGGTTAGCAATCTCCGTAGGATCGAGGCGTTTCACCCCATCTCCTGCCAAAACTTCAACGGGTCCCTGCTCGCTGACGGGTAACGGTTTCAGGTCAGGAACTTTGCTGAGTTCATTAGCGATCGCAATAATAATAATTCCCGCGATCGCACCGATCCCAATTCCCGTATATTGCGCGGTGCGAACATACCAAGGCGGTGGATCAAGATATCGAATCGTCGCCGCATCAGCCAATTCGGGAGGACCCAACGTAATTTTCATGTTGTGACGCAATGGCACAGATTTTAAACGCTGCTTTTGGCGATAAATGCCATTGGTCGAGTCTTGATCTTGGAGAATAAATTGTGATTTCTTTTGGCTGCGATCGCGTACTAACTGGGCATGAACTTGGCTAACAAGGGGCGTTTGAATGACAATATCGCACTTGCCTGTACTACGTCCAATGATGTAGCGATCGCCAACCAGTTCATAAATTTTGGGTTGTTCTTTTTGCGACAGCCGCACTTCCAATTTGGGAACACGCTCTTTGGGATTAATTTTTAAGACCCCTTGCACAACCTGTGTAAGCTGATTGATCTGTGTCATCAGCTTAGATTTAGGTGCTTTGGGCTGTGGTGGTGTTGGCGATGTCATAAAAAAATAGGACGTAGATTTGGGAATTACTGTTTCCTTAGATCAACAATATAGCTGTAGCCAGTTATAATCGCGAAGAGAATTGTGGCGCACTGTGCTGTAACTATCTTTTTGGTTTATAGATATAATAGTTGTCAAGATAGTCGAAAAGAGGTCAATAAAATATGAACCAAAGACTCAAAAGCTGGGAGTCTCCTCGCAAAGAGGGACGAAACGATAAAGGAAAGGGCGGGTCGGCTCGCCAACGTCAAAAAAGAAAGCAATTTCAAATGCTTCGTAAAAAATTAAAGGGAGAGGGCGCTAGCGCCTTCTCCCTTTTTTTAGTTTAAAATTTAATTGAAAAATTTCGTTTAAACTATAATCTTCAAATAAATACTTATTGTATTAAACTCATGACAACCTTAGAAATTCGTCATCAAATTGAAGAATACATAGACTGTTTATCGCCTCAAGGACTGAAAGTAACCGTAGATTTTTTGGCATACCTTGCGGAACGCGAGAGTCAACAGGCAACTGAAGAACTACTTAGTATTCCTGACTTCTTGGACTCTTGGGAACAAGCCAAGCAAGATATTGCAAGGGGTAATTTAACCAACTGGCGAAGTATTCGTGATGATGCATGGAATTTACCTGAAAATGCCGCTCATCTTAGTGATGTATATGATGCATAGTCAGTTAAGAAATATGAAAATATGGGTTATCTCACAGTTATTAGCGAAACAGGTTTTCCCCATGCTGCTTGCTTGTTTGAGTATGCAGAAATCAAAACGTGGTGCGGATTTAAACCAAAAATCCCTAAATTTCCTGCATTTTGGGGCTATGTACATCGCTCTGATCGCGCAATATACATCAAAAAATCTATCCGCTTTGAAATTAGCGATCGCATTTTAGATGAAGCAATTATTCACCTAGAGAAAAAAAATACGAACCTTTGGTATGGGATTTGGTTTGGTATTGATTGTCTGGACTTTGCGATCGAGGCTGCTCAATTATGCGAACTCAGAGTTCCTGCAAAAAAGAAATTATTCCCCTGTGATTTGATTGAGGACTTGAGGAATTGAATGGCTCCCCTAGAATTACGCTAACCTAAGTTGAGCAACTTCCGCCACACTCAATCCCGAAGCCCGACTAATTGCCTCATCATCAAGGACATCTAGCAATTTCCTTGCCATTTCTAGTTTTGCCGCCACTTTACCCTGCTCAACTCCTTCCTCCAACCCCTCTTGCCGACCCTGATTTAGAGCCTTCTTAATCGCATTCCTTTGATCGTGAATAAACATTTCCTGCATTTCCATATCCTCAATCTGTTCAGGTGAGAGATTCACCTCATTGGCGATCGCAAAGGCTTGTTTGATTTCAGGGACAAGATTCATACTTTCAGGCACAACATCTAACTGTCTCGCACATTTGAGGAAATACAACCACTTATCAGCCAAGGTTTCTAAGCGATCAACTTTTTTATCAAATTTCGGCAACTCAACAAATACCAACTCGATGTCATAAATCGGATAATCAACCAAAAAGTCTTTTTCTTTGAGAATAAATCGCGAGATTAATTGATTTATCTCTGGAAACATCTCAAAATCGGTAATTGTCAAGGCAATCACTGGATCTAGCAAGTTATAGTCTTGACCGACTCCCAACTGTGTCGAATAAGCCTTAGCGGCATTGTAGAGAATACGTTTTTCAAAACCTTCGATATTTAAGACTTGCATCTCGATGATTACGGTTGTGCCATTATCAAGATGCGCTTTGACATCTAAATAAGTCGCTTTAACGCCGCGTATCCTTGGGGCTAAGTAAGGATTCAGGATCTCTAAATCTTTGATTACAACGTTTCCATCATAAAGAATCGCATTGAGAAAGCTGATTAAGATATCATGGCTCTGCTCTGAGCCAAAGATTTTTTTAAATGCATAATCGGTTTTGGGATTGATAAATCGCATATCTTTAGCTAAATAATTCTGGAGATTATTTTACTATGTCCCATATTGCCTCAACAGAATGTATTCATAAAAAACTAAAAGGAGATCCGCTAGCGGGATCTCCTTTTTTGATAATCAGTATGTTGCGACAGGAACCTGTTGGGCAAAGTCAGCATCGCCGACTTCATGGTAATTAGTCTCACCAAAAATGGCATTCTCAAACTTGTAATGCTTAAACTCTAAAACATTACCCGAAGGATCAGCTAAGAAAAAAGTACGATGCTCTAAAGGCGTATCCACAAAGCGAACCTTGGGCTTTTGATAAAATTTAAGATGCTTGTCATGTACCTTTTCCAATAGTGCCATCCAATTATTTTCAGAATAGAAAACTAGCCCAAAATGGCGCGGATAAATCCCACGTTGTTCCTCTAGAGATTCATGGACAACATGAGCTACCAATTGATGACCATATAAACTCATAATCATCGATTCATTTGATGCACGCCCTGCTAGGCAGCCCAAACCATCGATATAAAAAGCTTTAGTGCTAGGAATATCTTTTACTGGAAATGCGAGATGAAAGAGAATCTTTGTCATGGTGCGGTGTCATGGAGAAATGTCATCAAGAATTGGCATCGAGAACTGGCATCGAAAATTAGCATTGAGAATTGGGAGCATTGTCATGGAGAAGTGCTTTCTTCTAGCATGAGCTTTGTGCGCTTGAGCTTATCAGGAACTTCAATCGGATATTTTCCTGTAAAACAAGCAGTACAAAATTGAGTGGTATCTATTTGTGTCGCCTCTAGCATTCCGTCATGACTGAGATACGCAAGAGTATCAACCTCAATCTGTTCCGCGATCGCCGATACAGCTTTTTTCGCCGCGATCAAATGATCCTGCGAATCAGTATCGATACCATAAAAACAAGGATGAGTCACGGGCGGAGAAGAAATACGCATATGTACTTCAGTTGCACCAGCCTCACGCAAGGCTCTTACTATTTTACGACTTGTAGTTCCCCTTACGATCGAATCATCGATCACAATTACCCGTTTACCTTGAAGTACATCCTTGAGTGGGTTAAGTTTCATTTTAATCCCAGCTTCGCGCATGGCTTGGGTGGGCTGAATAAAAGTGCGTCCCACATAGCGATTTTTGATCAATCCTTCAGCGTAGGGAATGCCCGATGCTCGCGAAAAACCGATCGCCGCAGGAATTCCTGAATCTGGTATACCAATCACAATATCCGCATCGACAAAGGATTCTTGGGCTAATAGAGCACCGATCCGCATTCTGTAGGTATAAAGACTTTCGCCATGCATGACACTATCAGGTCTCGAAAAATAGATCATCTCAAACACACAGAGCTTTGGCTTGGATGCTATCCATTGCCAAGACTGAATCCCCTTTTCGAGGGTGATCAGCACAAATTCCCCTGGCAACACTTCGCGCACATATTCAGCGCCAATGATGTCTAGCCCACAGGTTTCGGAAGATAAAACATAAGACCCATCGACCGTTTTGCCAATCACCAAAGGACGTACACCATAGGCATCTCTCGCCCCTGCGATCGCATCGGGTATCGCCATTACTAGACTAAAAGCACCTTCACATCGATGCAGCGCGGCAATAATCGCCTCTTGCCAATCTTTACCTTCTTCGACCGCCTCACCGACCGCAAACGCAATCCCTTCTGAGTCTGTGGTTGATTCGAGGGCATGACCCTGTGCCGACAGTTCGCCACGCAATTCCGTAGCATTTACCAAGTTGCCATTATGCGCCAGTGAAAAATCGCCGAGACGGGTGCTGACCACAATTGGCTGGGCGTTGCAAATCTTACTCGAACCCGTTGTCGAATAACGATTATGCCCGATCGCCAAAGCTCCTTTTAACTCTGACAAAATCGTTTCATTAAAAATTTGTGATACCAGCCCCATTGCTTTATGGGTATGGGTGTTTCCCTGAGCATCATATACAGTAATACCCGCCGATTCTTGACCACGGTGCTGTAAGGCATATAGCCCAAAATATACGAGCTTGGCGACATCCCCCTCTGCTGCTAATACGCCAAAAACCCCACAAGCTTCCTGTGGTTTGTCGGTCTCAATATCATTATCAATGTCTAGATCCATAAAAACAGAATGGTCAGAGTAATCTGGCAACATAGCGGTTATACGCAATACTTTGGGTTAGGCAAGATCGAAAATTCCCTACCTAGATCCTACCAGCGTTAAGCGTTTCTTAACCAAAATCAGTAAAGCACATAGAATACTGCCCCACCATTGAATTTTATTGTTAAATCTTAAAAAGACTTATGAAAACTTAATATAACTCATTTAGTCTTCTTATCAATTTGGAGGCAGTCTGACCTGTAAACTTAATTGTGATGTTGTGTAGTAAGGCACAACTAATTTTAATTTTGTTTTTGGATTCCAGAAAACTTCTAGAACACGACAACAGCTTAATAGTTACAAAGTTACAAAATTTAGATAAATATAGGTATTCCTACGCATGGATAGTACAATCAGTCTTGAGATTATTGAGGTCGTTGAACAAGCGGCGATCGCCTCTTCTAAGTTCATGGGCTTGGGCAAAAAAGACGAAGCCGATGAAGCAGCAGTTGAAGCGATGCGCGAACGCATGAACAAAATTCATATGCGTGGACGGATCGTCATCGGTGAAGGCGAACGTGACGAAGCGCCCATGCTCTATATCGGCGAAGAAGTTGGTATCTGTACTCAAGAAAATGCTGCTGAGTTCTGCACGATCGAAGAACTACAAGAAATCGACATTGCTGTTGACCCTTGCGAAGGTACAAACCTCGTCGCCTATGGTCAAAATGGCTCGATGGCAGTTCTTGCTATCTCTGAGCGTGGTGGTTTGTTCCAAGCACCTGACTTTTATATGGACAAATTGGCTGCGCCTCCTGCCGCTAAGGGACATGTTGATATTCGCAAAACTCCTTCTGAAAACCTGAAAATTCTTTCGGAATGTTTAGATCGGGCGATCGAAGAGTTGGTTGTCGTGGTTATGGATCGTCCTCGTCACAAAGGCTTGATTTCGGAAATTCGTGCTGCTGGCGCTCGTGTCCGTTTGATCAGTGATGGTGATGTATCGGCGGCAATTTGCTGTGGATTCTCTGGTACAAACATCCATGCTTTGATGGGTATTGGTGCTGCTCCTGAAGGTGTTATCTCGGCAGCCGCAATGCGTTGCTTGGGTGGACATTTCCAAGGTCGTCTAGTTTATGATCCAGCCGAAGTTAATACTCCTGAAAGTGCTAAGTGGACTCGCGAAGGTAACTTGCTCCGCCTCAAGGAAATGGGCATTGAAGATGGCGATAAAGTCTATGATGCTAATGAATTGGCTTGTGGTAAGGATGTCTTGTTTGCTGGATGTGGCATCACTCCAGGGACTTTGATGGATGGCGTACGTTTCTTTAGTGGTGGTTGCCGTACTCAATCTTTGGTCATCTCGACTCAATCGAAGACTGCTCGTTTCGTTGACACCATTCACTTGACCAGCGATAAGCCTAAAGTTATTAGCTTGCGCTAATTAATTACAAAACCCTAAAACCTGTGGCGCACGCTGCGCGTGCGCCACAGGTTTTGGTTTTACATTTAATTGTGCTTAACATTATCTGTAAGACAAGGGACTTAAGCCCCTTGTCTTTTTCTGAGAAGTTTTTTTGCGAGAATTTTTGTTTTAAGTTCTACATTTTTCTAAAATCAATAAATCGCGATCGCCTGTGATAACCACATTAGAGATCGCTTCTCTAAATACCAATTCACAAAAGTGCTGTCACACTTTCTAGCCTGAATTATGCATGACAAGGGAAAACAGGAAAAGAAAAAGAGCCTAAA
>JBAXTW010000093.1:0-18361 GCA_037129985.1 Pseudanabaena sp. ELA645
TTTTTGTTTCTTTTGCTTAATTATTTTAGCATTCCATTACGAGCGGAATGTGGGTCTCAAAACCCGCGATCGCCTAAAATATGAGAATCACTATCTATGAATTGTTAGATGTAGTCAAAGACTGTTGACTTAGTTGAGATTGTTTAATCAGTCTCATTAATAAGCGCAAGCCTTCATTAACTGCTCCTGAATCTGGGAAAAGTTTGGCAACATCAGGATCTAGTTGTACTGTGATTGGCGATCGCTTTCTGCCTTGCCCACGAGCAACAACAGTGAGTTGAGTAAAGTCGTATTCGGGGCGTAAATCATCTTCCATTTCAAAGTTCTGATTCATATGCTTTACGTTCTTTGCGAGTAGCTTGGCTTTTTCCTCATCCCAATCAAACAACATCGCTCGAATTTGCGACAACTGACTATCGGATTATACCAGTTTCTATAGTTATAGTAAATACAAGGATCGCCCCTCAACTCAATCTCAACACCCGCGATCGCCTAAATCACAATCCATCAAAAAGCGATCGCTGTAATTGTTTTATGCACGATAATATTAGTGTTGGATTTATTCAAGGAGTTACAAATCAATGACTCAGACAATTGCAAGAAAATCCTTATATGAATCTGATTACCTACTTTGGACTCAGGAGACTATAGCTAAATTAAGAGCTAAGGACTTTGATCGTGTAGATTTCGATAGTTTAATAGAGGAGATTGAAGATTTGGGGCGTTCTTATCGGGATGAGCTAGAGAGTCGATTGGATGTATTGCTATCACATATTTTGAAGCGATTATATCTCCCTCTGGCGAACGATTATAATGGTTGGGAAAGAACTATTAGAGAACAGCGCAAGCAAATTAGACGGCGCTTAGAAAAGTCTCCTAGTCTTAAAAATTATTTGGCTGAAATTTTTGATAAAATTTGGCAAGATGCCCTTAAGGAAGTTCGAGAAGATTATCCACAATATAAATTTCCTGATTTATGGCAGTTTGATCGTGATATCGATACTTTGTTAAATGGTAATTTTTGGAGTTAAAGTGAAGGCGATCGCCCCCAACTCAATCTTAATAAACCGTGATCGCCTCAAACACAATCCATCAAAAAGCGATCACGTCAGCCATGAAAAAATGTTTGAATCCAGATCATGCGGTGACTAATTGAGCTTTTGGATTAGGAAATATTGGCTCGAAACGTAGGAGCATAAATTCTTCTGAAGTTAATCCTAGAGATTCGTATGTACGACCATTGCGATCGCTAAACTCGACTTCAAAAGCTTGACCATTGGCAAGTATTTCAACAACTGTACCAACCTGTCCGCGCCATAAATTATCTTGAGGAAGATCGACAGTCAAAGCTACGACATCTAGAAGGTTTACTGAACTTGTTAACATATTTATCATCTCCAATTACTATAGGGGATAGCAAGTTGTTAGTTTTGGAATATTTGAATCATGTTCAATAATCCATCCACTCCGAAGGGTTGCGTTTCTATTTTGCCATGTAATCTCAAAATCCACTGTGTATCGTTGCCCAAATCTATCAGATCTGCCCAATTTAGCTTCATGGGTTTTGATAATCTCCAGCAGAACTAGCCTTAGTTCTTCAGCATTTTCTGCTTTCATACCAAGGATTGACAAGAATAGTCTGGCTTTATGTTTACCGTCATCATGTTCTGGATTAAGACAATAATCCCGCAATTTACGAATATCAACAATGGCGTTGTTGGCATTGGGAATTAGCATATTTAGCTATAACTGTAATACTCGTCTTTATTTTGTCATGCTTGATTGTTTTGTAAAAGCGATCGCCCCAAGCACAATCTCAACAACCCGCGATCGCCCCAAACACAAATCATCAAAAAGAGATCGCCCCTCAACTCAATCTCAACACCCGCGATCGCCTCAAACATAATCCACAAAAAAGCGATCGCCCCTCAACTCAACAGCAACAACCCTCGATCACCTAAAATCTAACCCATCAAAAAGCGATCTGCATCACGTTGTTGATCGCGCAAAGTGCGGTACTATTGCTCTAGGCACTTGGCAATTCACCCAACTACCTAAATCATTTTTTCATCAAACATATTAAATGTCCTTGCATAAACGAATATTATCTTTAATGCCTTATCGTTTAAGGCAACTCCTAAAACTAAACTCTCCTTATTCCCTAACTATCAATGACAAAAAGATAGTAGTTCCTTTAAATGTTCAGGATAGTATTTACAACCTTTACATTAGCAGATCATGGAAAACTGAAATCATCGGCTATTTCACTAAAATTTCAGGGGGGGGTATTTGTTGATGTAGGCGCTAATTTAGGTCAAACACTAATTGAATTCTGGCTAACTGACTCTAGGAATAGTTATGTAGGTTTTGAGCCAAATAACACTTGCATTGAATATCTAGAGACCTTAATAGATATCAATTCACTGGATGGATATAGAGTCATACCTGTTGGCTTATTCAATGAAAATAAAATTTTACCTCTATACATTCAAAACAATTTGGAGACTGATGCTTGTGCAACGGTAGTTGAGGATTTAAGACCAGGTAGGAAATATGATGTTGACTCAATTCAATGCCAGAAATTTGATGATGTTTTTCCTGAATTGAATATCAACAGCATCAGCCTGATTAAGATAGATGTGGAAGGCTCGGAGCTAGAAGTATTGCAAGGAATGACCGCTACTATAGAAAGGTTAAAGCCTCCAATCCTGTGCGAAGTCTTATTTACGGATAGAAAAGCAGATTTAATGTTCATGTCCCATCGCAATGAAATTTTAGTAAAGTTGCTTGATAAATGGGAATACTCAGTTTTTCAGATTGTCAAGAACTACAATAGCTCAAAGATTATTGATCTCAAAAAAATATCTTCTTTCTCAATAGAATATTGGAATTTGAGCAATAAAGACTTGTGCGATTATCTTTTTATTCCCAAAGAGAACGAAGAGTATTTAAAGCTAATACTTCACCAATAGAAATACTGTCCTATTGGGATAGAAGATTTTCCTAAAATACTGCAATCACCTTAAAAGTGTCAGTATCGAATTGAAGTTTTAACTTAGCCATGAATAGCCTCTAATTCTTGCTCAGAAGCGATCGCCAAATCAACCTGCTCCTTATTTACTGCATAAAACTTCAAGGCTTCCGTTACCTGCTCTTCGGATAAATCATATTCATCAGCAATTTGAGCAGCACTCATGCCCCACTTGTGAGCAGCGATCGCTAATGTTTGCACCCTTACTCCTGTTCCCTTAATCACAGGAAAAATCTGTCCACTCGCCCCTTGACGATAAGCAATCAGAGAAAATGATGCTTTGAGCGTGCCGACTTTTTCTGTGACAGCCCACAGAACAAACTGGTCGAGCGAAATCCCCTGATTTTGGGCTAACTGCTCGACTTCCTGCTTTAAGCGATCGGGTAAATTTAAGGCGTAGGCTTTCATCTTTATCCCATTAAATTTATTTCTAGGTTAAACAACATCATAGCACTAGTCAAAAGTCATACAGTGACGCGACTTCCTGATAGGTTAAAAAATTTTATCCTCTAAATTCCCAAATAAATTCATCTCTTTATCACTCACCCTATTTAAGAACTTTGGCAACCAATACATAGCCTTCTTCACCTGCTGCGATCGCTCAATCAACTTACCCTCAAGCACCCTCAAGCACATTGACTTGACTTAGTAAATCACCTCAAAAACTTCAACTAGATTCTTTTTTCCTTTTACAGGCAAAGTTCCAAACTCCTTAAATTGGAAATCAGCTTGCGTTGCCTCATACACACTGCGTGTCACCAAAATTTGTCCGCCTTTAGCCATCCCCTGCAACCTTGACGCGATATTCATTTCGTCACCGATCGCAGTGTAATCCATATGTTGTGGTGAGCCAATGTTACCGACAATCACCTCACCCGAACTGATCCCAATACCCGTAAAAAAATTATCGCGAATCCAAGCGATCGGAAGGCTTTTAATCCGCTTTTGCATATCGATCGCCGCCGCGATCGCGCAATACTCGCGATCAACAATTTCTGAAGGTGCGCCAAACATCGCCACAATCATATCGCCGAAAAATTTATTCACAGTCCCCTGATGATTAAAAATCACATCGACCATCTGCGTAAAATACTCATTTAGATATCCCACAAGTTGCTCAGGCTCAAGTTCTTCGCACTTAGTCGTAAAGTTCCGAATATCGGAAAATAACATCGCAATTTTGCGCTTACTTGTGGTTAGGGAAACCTCTCCTGTTGCACCAATCACGGCTTTTGCGACCTGCGGTGATAGATAGCGCTCTAAATTACTTTTAATCCTCTCTTCTTGTAATTTCTGCTCATGGAGCATCGCATTATCGATCGCACTAGCAGCCTGTGTAACTATTGCTGTAAATAGCTTTAGGTCTTGAGCATTATAGTTAACTGGTTCGGCGTTACTGATATTCACAACGCCTAGAGTTTTGTCTTTAGTGAGAATTGGCACACAGATGATCGCATAGCAATCATTCTCATTACCAATGTAGCGAATATCTTGAGTGACATCATTAACTAGTTCAGGCTTGCCCGTGATAAACACATGCCCTGCAATACCCTGATCAGCCTCAATCGAGATATTTAGCATTTTGGCTGTACCTTTTGCAGCTATAATCTCCAAAAAGTTATGTTTCTTGTTAAGCAACATCACGGATGCACTGGTAAAGCTAATCAATCGACTAGCTTCTTCAATTACAAGAATAGAAATTTCCTTTACGTCTAAGCAACTAGATAGTTTGCTAGCGATCGTATAGAGAAGGTTAATCTCTCGATATTTATCTAAAGCCTCAGTCACTAGGCTTTTTCGTTCAAATTCACGATGAACCATATAGGTGAGAAAATCTGCAACCTTCTCAACCTGTTCTATCCCTAAAACCCATCCGATGATTTCATCACCTAACATAATGGGGATTTTCTTATTATTTGCATTGTTATCTAGGGATGATGGCAATGATAATGGAGTTAATTCTTGTGTAATTGCATTAAAAATTATATCTTTTCTATTTATTCTGCTAACGCTCTCTTCTATCCCTAGATCGGCAATCAAGGTCTTACCCTCATGATCTTGAATTACTATTGGAGAATTAGGGCTAGTGATCAATCCTCTTAACAAGGACAATAAATCATCTTTGAGAACGATCTTTTTGAGATTAACGGATGGCATAAGCTACTTCCAAGAAATATACGATGTAATAAAAATAAGAAAAATTTTGCTGACCTACGCTGGTTATGACCTTCGACGTAAGCTTATTATGCTTGGTTAATTTGTTTATTTTATGCTTATTTTGTATTGTCACTGCATATGTAGCCATGACTATAAGTGAAATAGCTGAATTTTGAAGCGAGAGTTTTTTTATTGAGCTTACTTTTGCTAGACTGAGTTTAATCTTGAGACACAAATATTAAGGAATCGGGTAAGTTTGATATGCCTTACTCAGCAGAAATCAGTCGCCGCCAACCTAGTTGTTTCCTGTTTCTCATCGATCAATCGGGATCGATGGCAGACGCTTTTTCTAGGGAAAGTGCCAGTATAGGAACAGCAAAGGGTGCAAATGAAAGTTTGCATAAAGGGTCAGAACCTGTGCAGAAAGCGCAGGCTGTTGCCGATGCGGTAAATCGATTACTAGACTCCCTCGGTCAGCGATGCGTTAAAGGTAACGAAATTTATGACTATTTTGATGTTGGGGTCATTGGCTACAACAGTGAAGTTGCCTCGGCGCTAGATGGTGTTGCTGGCGATCGCGCGATCGCGCCCATAGGCAAGATCTATGAAAATCCCACTGAATTAGAAAAACGCGCTCAAAAATTGCCTGACGGGATGGGAGGTTTAGTTGAAGTCTACAATGACTTTCCGATTTGGTTTAAACCGATCGCAAGTGGTGGTACGGCGATGTGCAGTGTTTTTGCACTTGCGCGGATTTTGCTAGAAGAATGGATCGAAAAACATCCAAATAGCTATCCGCCAACGATTATCAATATCACGGATGGTGAATCGACGGATGGCGATCCCACCGAAGAGGCAAATAATCTTAAAAAGCTAAGTACTTCTGACGGCTCCGTGCTGCTTTATAACATTCACCTTTCTGCTGAATATACGCAGCCAGTATCTTTCCCAAATACGGCGGAAGTATTGAGCGATCCCTATGCTCGATTGATGTTTGAGCTATCGAGTGCGTTGCCATATTCCGCCCAAAAAGCTGCCGAAAAGGAAGGTTATAAAATTGCCCCTGACGCTAGAGCTTTTATGTTTAATGCTGATCCCGTCAAGCTAATTCAATTTCTAGACATTGGTACACGCACCGATAACTTACGTTGAGCTAAATCAAAAACTCGCATGGCTTCGACTCCGCTCAGCCAGCGTGGACTGATGGCTGAGCGAAGCCAAAGCCACAATTCATTTCGGAATGCTATAGCTATAGTTAATGTGTAATTCCTACAAATATCAAGAACCTATTAAAAACCTATACTTATGCCTAACAAACTTGGATTTTGGTTAGTTTGGATTTTATTTGCAGCCTATGCATTTATCTTTGCGCCCCCAGATCGCCCCGACACGTTTTTGTTGATTCAAAAATTGATTGCGGGTGATTGGCAGTCTACTAATGCTTATATAGTGGCGCTATTTAATTTGATGGGTGTGTTCCCGCTAGTTTACGCTTGTCTGCTAGCTAGTGATGGACGTGGACAAAAGGTTCCTGCGTGGTTATTTTCGACAATCTCATTTTTTCTCGGTGCATTTGCGCTCTTGCCTTACTTTGCACTGCGCGAGCCGAATCCAACATTTATTGGTAAGCAGGGTTGGGCAACTAAAATTCTCGACTCACGATTTACAGGGATTGGGATTACGGCGATCGCCATTTACTTTATGGTGTATGGATTTACCAATGGTAACTGGGCAGATTTTATTCAGCAATGGCAAACTAACCGATTTATCCATGTGATGAGCTTAGACTTTTGCATGTTGTCACTGCTTTTTCCTTGGTTACTGAGTGATGACATGGAAAGACGTGGTATGAATGATGATCGCTTTTTTACTTTTATTTCCCTAATCCCTTTAGTTGGCGCATTGATTTACCTATGTTTGCGATCGCCTTTAATCGAGAATGTACAAATCGCTAATGAGCAATAAAAAGGGCGCTTAGCGCCCTTTTTTATTGTTAAGATTCATCAAATGCTTCTAGATCTAGAAGGTGACGATAAGGCTCAGCCAAGTCTGACCCTTTAAAAGCTAGCGATCGCAATATATGCCAATCATTCAAACTCTCGAAGGCGCTAGAGTAGTCATCACGTTCAAGTCGATCAGCAATTTCCGCTACATCTGATGCAGAGTATTTGCTGGGATCAACTTCGGGCGCTTCGCCTGTTACATTATCTGAGACTTTAATAGCCATAATTATTTATAACAGGATAGTAAGTTAACAGGAATGTGAACGGAGAGAGAGGGATTTGAACCCTCGGTACGGAGTTACCTGCCGTACAACAGATTAGCAATCTGCCGCTTTCGTCCACTCAGCCATCTCTCCAAATTTAACGCGCCAATTTCAACGCGATTTACATCGTATCAGATATTGTACACAATGCAAGATAATTTGTAAAATTTAGTCAGCAATTAATAAAAAGCGCACGGACTCTAGTCCTTTGTGATTACGCAAAGTTTGCACTTGTTCTACAAACCTTGTACTCGCGATAATGATATCTGGCTGAGAGGCGATCGCTTTATTTAGTAAATCATCTTGGACGGAGATCGTTGAAGGATGAAATCCTTGATTTCTGAGTATGTCCACTAACAAATCGAGCGAGATTATATTTTCATCAACGATCAAAATCTTTTTCTCTGGTGATGCTTGACTGGATAGGAGGATCTCAATCTCTTGCATTAAGACAAGGATCTCAAGGGGTTTGGTCACATAACTATCAATCCCTAAATGTAATCCCTTCTCTTTGTCGTCCAATACAGATACGATGATGATGGGAATATCTAAGGTCGCAGGATCGGATTTAAGAATTGCCGCCACATCATAGCCAGAAATCCCTTGCATAATTATGTCGAGTGTGATCAAATCAGGGCGCTGTTCACGGACTTTCGCGATCGCCTCTTGCCCATTATCAGCATCACGTACGATATAATTTCTAGCCTCTAGTTCTTGTCTTAATAGACTGCGAATACTGGGATCATCATCAATTACTAAAATGTTTTTAGGTAAAGTTCTATCCAATTGTTGATCGAGAGCGGTTCTTTTTTTGAGTTGATCGATGAGAACCTCAAAATTAATTGATGGAATTTGAGCTTTACCGCCTATGGATTCCTCGGTGATGGCAGCGATCGGCAAGCTAAAAGAGAATGTACTACCTTTGCCAAGTTCGCTTTCTACCCAAATCCTCCCACCGTGATATTCAACTATTTCCCTAGAAATAGGTAATCCGAGTCCTGTGCCTTGAGGTTTATCGGTGAGTGTATCGCCAACTTGTTTAAACTTTTCAAATACCTTGGGCTGGTCAGACTCGGAAATACCAACACCCTGATCGGTAACACTAACCACAATTGATTTGTCATTTTGCTTAACCTGACAGGTAATACAACCTTTATCGGTAAATTTCACCGCGTTAGAAATCAGATTAATCACGACCTGAATCAATCGATCTTTGTCACCTTGGATTTTCGGTAAGTCTAAGTCGATCTCTTTGACTAGCTCCAGCCCTTTCTGCTCAAATAATGCTGAAGTTGCGGCAAAGGCGCGATCAATCACCTCGGAAATTTCTAAGCTGTCCATGTTCCATTGCATTTTACCTGCTTCAATTTTGGCAACATCCAGTACTTCGTTAATCAGTTTGGTAAGCCGCGTTCCTTCCGATACGATAATGGCAATGTTTTCGGTAACTTGGCGAATACTGCGATTTACTTTTTTATCATCTGTTTGAATTAACGGTAATATTGATTCTTCTAGTTTTTTCTGAATTAATTTAGCAAAACCTAAAACAGAGGTAAGTGGTGTTCTCAATTCATGGGATACGGTCGAAATAAAATCAGTCTTCATCCGATCTACTTCTTTTTCGGCAGTGATATCGCGAATCAAAATGACCGTACCTAAATAATTCATGCTGGGTTCAGCATCTTCAGACACATTGATATCTCGATAAATAGATGTTGCGACCGCTTTACCTGTACGGCGATCGGGTAGAGAAAATTCTTCACTAAAGACTTGCTTGGGATTCTCTCTAGTATTAGCCACGAGAGTAGCGATCGCCTGTTCTTTAAATACGTCAGTATAATTTTTTGCGGCGGAAACTGCCTTACTGCTTACGCCAATCATACCTGCGATCGCGGGATTAAACTGAGTGATCCGATTTTCTCCATCGACCACGACCAAGCCATCGACCATGTTGTCGATAATCGCTTTGATTTCGCTGGTACGCTGTTCCACTTTCTGCTCTAGGGTTCGACTATAGTCGGCTAACTGCTCTCCTGACATTTTCAATTGCGATGTCATTTGATTAAAGGCGATCGCCAAAACTCCAATTTCATCTTCAGTTAAGACGGCGGCTTGAGCGTTGAGATTGCCACTAGATACTTGATTTGCCGCATCAGCGATCGCTAAAATCGGTTGGGAAATACGACGAGCGATCAAGTAAACCGCCGTAAGCAAAATACCTGCGGAGCTTAATCCAATCAATAAAATATCCCGTGCAAGGCGATCGGCTGGCTCAAAGGCTTCCACCTGAGATATTTCACCAAGTAGAGCAAGATCGAGATTATCAATCCAAACGTAGCCACCCAGTACAGGTACATTCTTATAATTTACATATAGTCCTTCTCCCACTTTCCCTTGCGTAACTTCCGTAATGCCTTCGCTTTTTATATCTTTTGTAAGTTCCTGATTTGCCGAACCCGCGCCAGAAATGAGAACATTTTTAGCGTTTAATCTTCCCACTAGATAGGTTTCGCCAGTGACTCCCAATCCTGCATTTTCTCGGATGATATCATCTACACCTTTTAGATCGAGGTCAACAGCGACAACCCCAATCCGAACGCCCGCTTTATTTGATATGGGCGCGGCAAAAGTCATCGCTGCTTTGCCAGTGATTGCCGAAATATAAAAATTAGGCACAATAATCCGTGATTGATCGCGGGTAAAGTAGGTGGTTGTATTGCCTAAAGCTTGATATTTTCCTTCTTTGAGCATATCAGTGGATACAACTGTAATGCCGTTATTGGTGAGGATCGAAATCTGGCGCATATTCGGTTTGATTGTCGATATATTCGCCATAAACTTTCTCAGCGATTCAATCGATGCTTTATATTCTGGCGATTCCCGATCTTTGATAAAAGCTATTTCTGAGTTACTTATTAAATCGGGTAACTGCGTCATTAAAATGACATCACGACGTTGGTTATCAACCCATTGATTGACCTGAGATTCTTTCAGAGATGTGGCTACATTTAAGCGATCGAATAAAGACCGCTTCAACACATCACGGCTACGACTATTCGCACTTATGGCTACTAGTAACACAGTGACAATCGATAACAGCGAGAAATAGCCAACAAGTTGCAGTAGCAATCGTTTTTTAAATAGCTTCAACATTTTTTGTCCTCACCACTACTTCCATTGCGTAAAAATATTTTTAATTTGATTAATAGCAATATCAGCCGCTTGCTCAGGTGATAGATTGCCTTGTGCTACAGCAAATATAGCTTGCCCCCAAATCCTCTGTTCACCCACTTCTGAATAAGCAGGATTTAGCGCTGTATAAAAAGAACTGGTATTTTGGAAGGATTTAGCCGCCGCCAAAACATGGGGATCTTGGGAATCTTTATAATAAGGATCTTCTAATAGTTTGGGTATAGTTGGGAAATATCTCCCTCCCGCACCTTTTAAATAGGCAATTAAATTGTTAGGGCGAATGATATAGGATAAGAGGCTTTTTGCCATAGATTGATTGGTGGAATCAGCAAAAACAACTGCTTGTTTGATCGCAACTAAATTACTAAATGGTTTACCACTCGGTGTTTGCCCCCATTCCATCGTCATCATTTTTTTGTTATATACATCTTTATCAAATTGTTGCGAAGCGGGTATAGAAAGCCCTGGATTCACCGTCATGAATGTACTTTTGCTAATAAATGACTGATTGTTATCAGAATCACCCCAATTCAAGGCTTTTGGTGGAACCTGTTTGTTTTTATAGAATCCTGCATATTTTCTTAGTGCTTCGATGATCCCTTTACGATTCTTGGGATCGTCTATTTGTAAATCGCCGTTGTCATCCAATAAATTTACTCCGTAGGCGATCAGAAACTGCTCGAAATTAAAGATTGTATCTGTTGCTTCTTTAGACATCGGTAAAGCCATAGCAAAAATTTCTCTTTTCCCCATGTTCTTAGACCGTTCTTGAGCCATTTCCCAAAACTGCCAAAATCCATCCCAATCTTTAGGAATATTTGCATCACTTAAACCGACTTCCGCAAGGAGATCGCGCCAATAATGGATGGAATCGGCTAACTGGGCGATCGGTACAGCATAATAACTACGTTGATTGGTTGCACCGTTTTTATAGGATGTCGCTTTCAGTGCGATCGGACTAAATATATCTTTGACAGGTTCGATGACATCCGAAACATCTGCTAATTTATTTCTCCACGCTAGTCTGGAATATAGAGAAAACTCGGCGGTAATGCTAAATAGTAGGTCAGGCGGATTGCCATTGTTGAGAGCGTTTTCAACATCGCGGTTAATTAAAGCATCGGAAATAAAAGTTATTTCTACCTTAGTGTTATTCTCTTTTTCCCATTCAGCAACTATTTGTGAAATAGCTTCAGTTTCACTCGGATAGTAACCCTGAATCCACCATAGTCTAAACTTTGAGCTTCTTACTTGCTTTCGATTGACTAGTGTTGATGGATTAGTACAAGCTGTTAATCCCAGAGTTGCCAGAGACAAAGATAAATTATTGAATTTGCGACGGCGCATAAATTTTAATTGTTGATTAAATTGAATTTAAGCCAATACATATAATTGTATAAGTAGGTAGGCAGAATTAAATGTAAGATGAAAAACAAAAAATATAATGCCCATAGCCCAGATATTCAAGTGCCATTGAGGAGCGGAGCGCGATCGCTTGACGATCGCACTACACCTAAATCATAAACACCCGTTTTCCCTTCAGGAATGTCAATGGAGAAGATGGCGGGGGGATCGTTAAACATTTTTAACTCATAGCGACCTGGTTTAATTCCTTTTAAGACAAACTTCCCTGCTTTATTCGTGAATATTTGTAAGGGAGTCCACTTGGGATCGGATAGAGAAATGAATTCTCCAGACAGTTGAGATAGCGGCTCATCTTTGTTATTGCGTAATGTACCGCGTAAAAAGATCGTTGCATCAGTACCGATACGGATCGCCGTTCCACTTTTGTAAGTGGGTAAAATCACATAGTTGGTTTGACCTAAATCATAACCCACAGGCAAATTTTGGGCGGCAATGCGGATTTTGGAAACTTGATAGGGTGACAAATCTGGTAAAACGGCTGGACTAATTTCTTCTATCTGTGCGGCATTACCACCGATCGCATTGGGGTTAATGCCAATTACACGACCTTGTAGCGTAGGGTGAGGTATTGCTAAAAGAAAGCTACCTGTAACGGGGCGGGAGATCCCCCAATAACCATCGGCAAATACCAAAGATGTTCCGAAATCAAACTGAGTGGTATTTGTGGTTTGACCATTGCGATTGAGGGAGGTATTTTGGGATAGGGAGAATTCGCCGCGATAACCACGATAGTTAAGTTTGCCTGTCAGATTATCCGTTGAGGGAGTTCGAGCGATATCCGCAGCCATGCCAATACCTTCTAAATTTGGGGATGAATTAGTCCAACTTGCCCTTGTGGTGGGAGCATCTTTATTCGTTATATCCATTGCAGCTTGGAGCGTTTGCTGAGTTTGGGGAACTGTCCCTGACCAAGTTACGCCGATTAAAACTTTTTGTTCTTTAGGCTTGATCCCATCTCCCGATTCACTGAGATTCAACGAAATCGAGAAGCCATTGCCGAGGGATTTATTGAGGTTTAAGCCTATTTGATAGCTGTCAGGGCGATCGCGTCCCAATTGATAACGAAAATTTAGCCCACTTGTGATTTCCCAGAATAGTTTTTGGCGATAATTGGCGGTGAAATCTAGCAGAGATGGATTAGTCAGCTTAGGGCTAGAAGATGAATTGCTAGATAGATTATTCGATGAATTGGAAGACAAATTGGAAGATAAAAAGTTGGCGCTGCGATGTTCGAGCGTGAAGCCAAAGGACTGATCTAAAGGATTAGTTTCCCCTGATTTGATAAATTCGTAACCCAAACGAGCTGCTAGCCCTAGCCCTAATTGTTCGGCATTACTAAGAGCCGTATCCCAAGAAAAATTACCTAAGGTTGTTGCCAAAGCTCCCTCTATTCCGATGATTTGCTGACGGAGATCGGCTTGGAGATAGCCGCCCATTGAGAGGGTGTTATTAATTCCTTGACGATAGGCGGCAAAAATAGTCGGTGATGTGAAATCATAACTAGTGCCATTACCGCTAGTTATGGTGGGAAAACCAAAGATATAGGCGAATTGCTGGGCATTGGGAGCAAGTAGACTTGAGGCGATCGCATTGCTAAAGTCTAAACGCTGCACTCGTCCCACATTATCGGTGATCACTAACTGCACATCATTCACCCCAGAACCAAGAGTCAGATTCCGAATATCTTGCTGTCCTGCGTTTAACTGTAGGGTTTGCAGCAGTATCCCATTGACAAACACTTCTACGGTGGAGGGGTTTTCTAAAAAAAATTCGTATTGACTAACAGGACGGGTGATCAGATAGGGTTGCAGGCCGTAATTTCGGGCGATCGACAATCCTAATAAGGGTTTGCTGAGTTGATAGCCAACAGAAGGAACTCCCAGATCGCCGATCGCATAGGTGACAGCGCGATCGATATCATCATAGACAATCCGAAAATTACCCCGCTTCCATTCTGGACTAGCCCGTTCGACAAAGGAGAGATTACCTTCTAAAACCCAACCATTCCAATTAATAGCTGTATCAAAGTTGAGATTTAGCGGTTGCCGACCCGTATTACTGGAATTGCCCGTATTAGCGAAGACAAACTTTTCACCACCACGAACTGTCAAATAACCACTAAATCGACTCGGCAAAATCGCATTAGCTGCTTCGGGATCTCCTGATTGCGAACTCAAAACATTGACTTTGCGCTGCGCTGGAGGGACTTCGATGAATAGTTGCAATTTCCGCTCGTCAAAGACAGCCTTTAAGCCATTTTCGCGCAATAGATCGATCGCAATGTTCTTTTCTTTATCAAGCCCAGCTTGCAACTTGTCGAGGACTTCAGGACGCGCCACTTCCTTTAAGTTGTCAAGCAGAATTGTGGAATTGATCCTAATTTTTGAGCGATTACTAGCCTCCAATAAAATAGGAATCCGCCCCTTGATTTGACCATCGATTGACCAAGAAACGGTTAGCCTGTGATTTCCCTGTGGCGACTGAGGACGCTTAAACACTTGCGCTTCTTCGGGGGGATCGGGTGCGATTTTTTGGGCTAGTGCGTCTCTGGGAATCAATAAAATAAGGCTGATGACAGCAAGGAAAATCTGGCTGGCAAAACTCATTAAATCTATTGCTTATAGTCAAATGTCGCAGTTACAGTTCCCTGTGGTAAATCCGCAGGATAGGGAATCACAAAGCGGCGCTTATGATTTGCCAAAATATTTTGATTGGTAATCTCCTTAAGTTGTTCAGTTGTGAGAGCCACGGTTTTACCGCCACTGGCAAGGCTTAACTTAAAATCTGTCAAAGTTGCTCTAGCTGCGCCTTGATTGTTAAAGGTAATCGCAATTACGGGTTTATCCTTTTCTTTTTGGACAGCGACATTATCTAAAACTAGTTTAGGCTCGACATTCTCAGGACGGACATAGAGAGAACCCATATATTTCAGCAAAATCTCGACCTTAGTAGTTACTTTGGTTGGTTTGCCAGCTTCAGGCTTTTTGAGATTAATCGGTACTTGTTCGGACACTAGGCGATAGTAAAGCTCCTTGGTTGGGTTTGAGTCGCCCACCCATGTCACGAGTACGGTTTGATTGGTATTGGGTTGGAGAATTACCTGCGGCGGATAGATCAAAAAGTCATCATCGGCGGGTGTATAACGTTCGTTCCCATCTATATCCATTTCACGAGTAACCACTGACAATTGGACGGCCTCTGGTTCGTTGCTATCGCTAGTCAGCTCGTAGGACTGGCTTGCGTCTGAGCCGATGGGAGTAAATGTCCGCGAAATGGGCGAAATTTTAAAGGCGAAGCTGGGTTGAATATTTACCAGTAATAGAAATAACGTCAGCCAGAGTTTAGAAAATTGTAATTTCATGTTTATAGCTAAAGAAACAGATAACCAAAGAAAGAGCTAGCTAATTATCGTAGGCGGTGAAAGTAATGCTACCTGTGTAAGTCCCCGAAGCTTGATCGGGCGGGATAGTAAAACTAATGAAAATACTTGAAGCAGGTGCAACCCCAGCACTAGAGCTTCTGGTTAATTGTAGGGGATTAGAATCATAATAGTTGGGCGATCGCATGGACGCATTGGACGATGTAGCGTCAGCACCTAGAGCTTCACCCAATCCGCCAAATTCTATAAAATTAGAACCCGATACTAATCTCCAATTACTACCACTAGTTACGATAACTTTAAGTCCATTCACACTGCTAGTTGATAAACCAGATATAGTGGCAATCTTAATAGGAGTATAAGCATTACCAGGGGTCAAAGTAAGAGAACCGGCATCAGGCACAGGAGATACTGTAATTGGTAAAGCCAGCAGGAATAGGAATAGTACCACTCAAGTTAATCGTGGCGGCAGAGCCAGCAAATGCAGCCGCATTCGTCATCAGAGAGGCGGTTGCAGCCAAGCCAGAAGCCAAAAGAATACGATGCACTTTGATCATAATTACTAGTGATGTCTAGCTACAGGACAAAAAATAGAAACTTTTGCTCAGAAAGGATTTGAGGTAATTGCCTTATATCCTTTCTGAGTAAAAGTTTTTTGGCTTTTTGGCGTTCTATTTTTGATTTTTGTCCTGTAGTTAGGATGTTTAGTTAATTATCGGTAGCAGTGAAAGTAACATTTGCTGTGTAATCGCCTGGGGCTAAATTTGATGGTACATTAAAAATACCAATGAAAATACTTGAATCATCTGCAACCCCAGAAGCACTGGTTTTGGTATTTTTGAGGGGGTTACTAGCATAATAACCGGTTCCTTGACTACTAAAGTACGTGGGCGATGTAGCGTCAGCACTTGGAGCTTCAGCCAAACCAAAAGCCAAACCCGCAGACTCATTAGGATTCGATGTCGCTCTTAATCCCCAGGTAGGACTAGTTGCGTTAATTTTAAGTCCACTACCACTGTTGGTCTTTGCATTAGTGATAGTGGCAATCTTAACCATCTGATTGGTGGCGCCAGGAGTCAAAGAAAAAGAAGTAGCGGTACTCTCAGGAGTTAATGTAAATGTTAGAGTCGAAGGAACAATACCACTCAAGTCAACCTTGCCAGTAGTGTCAGCAAATGCAGGTGAATTCGCCATTAGAGAAGCAGTTGCAGCCAAGCCAGAAGCCAAAAGAATGCGATTAAATTTGTTCATGATTACCAGTAGATACATAGGATGTTCAGTGAAATATCGGTCGAAGTAAACACTCTTGCTCAGAAAGAGTGTTTTGGGGTTCTATTTTTTGTTTTTTGTCCTGTAGATGTTTAGTTAATTATCGGTAGCAGTGAAAGTAATGCTTCCTGTGTAAGTACCTTTAGCTTGAGTACTTGATACACTATAATCAATGTAAACATTTGAACTATCTGCATTCCCCCCCGCAGTAGACTTTGTGATGTTGAGAATGGAAGCAACGCTGGTGCTAGGTGTAGCCTTCGTTGTAGCTGTTGAAGCAGAAGTCAAAGAATCACCAATTTTGGTGATCGGTATAGTGTCACTACCCGATGTTAACACCCAATTACTACTTGCCGAAACTTTAAGACCACCAGCACCGTTGGTGCTCACACCAGTTAAAGTAGCGATTTTAACATTAGAATAATCGGTACCAGGTATTAACTCAAGAGAAGCAGAAGAATCAGATGCAGTTACTGTCATGCTCATAATCGAAGCAACATTACCAGTCACGGTGACCGTGCCAGAAGTGCCAGCAAATGCAGCTGAATTCGCCATTAGAGAGGCGGTTGCCGCCAATCCAGAAGCCAGAAGAATGCGATTAAATTTGTTCATAATTACCAGTTGATGTCTCGGATGTTCAGTGAAATATCGATCGCAGTAAAATTAATACTTCTCATGTATTGAATCGCATAATTTTAACTGTGTCGGATAATTTTTTGATTTGGAATAGATAGCTTAATCTATCCCTTTGCGAAGTACCTTAGATTAGAAGTTTGGTATGTCGCTGTAGAGACTAAATAATCTCTACAACGATATATTCTCCCGCCCCCCAGTTGGTGGTACTGGTCATCAAATAAGCGATTAACGTATGTATCTACGTTATGAATCTTATTAAAGCAGCAAAATCAGAAAAATTATTGTCAGTATATTCTCCTAAAAACTGATAAAATAAAACGCCATAAAACGCCAGTTGTATGCTATGGACTAATTCCTTAATTGTATTGGTGTAAAATATACTCTAGGGCTTGATTAAGTACAGGGTTTTGGCTATGTCTAGACTGTCGAATGCTGGGGTGGAGAAAGTCAATATCGCGATTAAAAATAGTGGTCGGAATAAAACCGATCGCTATTGGCGAGAAAAAGCGCTCGTGTCTCAAGCAACTTGGAATCGGTTTCTGACTGGCAAAGTAAGGATTAGTTTTACGAACTTTGTGGCCTGCTGCGAAGTATTGGAGCTTGATCCCAAGGAGCTAAAAAAACAAACACTTGAAGAGACAAACCCCAGCTTTTTGGGAAGGGCTAGCGCCATAGAAAGCCTGAATGCTCTAGCAAAGACTAACCGCGTAATTGCGATCCACGGTGTGGGGGGGCAGGGCAAGACGACTGTGGCTCAAAAATATTTACAAGAGCTAGAGAGTAATGGCTATAAAGTGATTGAGCTATATATGCCCATTGATGTCACAAACATTCCTTCAGCTAAAAGCGTTTTAGACGAGTGGTTTAATCGCGACTTTCATGAAATGTCTTCCTCACAGTTTGCAGTTACCCTAGACAGACTGCGGCGGATACTCAAGGAGCAGAAGCTCGCCAGGGCAACCGCACACGTTTCTTAACAAAAAAAGACAAATATCTTAACAATCAG
>JBAXTW010000094.1:0-18104 GCA_037129985.1 Pseudanabaena sp. ELA645
TTTGAACCTGTTGATTTCCCTGTTGTTGGGTTTGAGGTTGTTGGGTTTGAACCTGCTGATTTCCCTGTTGTTGGTTCTGATCTCTGATCTGCTGTTGACCTAGATTAATAAGTCCTTCTAAAATCTTATCAATAATATTTGCAGGCTGAACTTGCTCTTGAGTTTGTTGTCCTTGCTGTGCTGAAATACTGTTTGGAGAAAAAGAAGCACCTCCGAACAATATGACTGATACCAACATCAGATTTAAAATTTTCATTGCTTAATCTTGCTTATGATTTTTTGTCGAATGAAGACTGCCAAGATAGAAATAGTGAATTATTCAAGATAGAAATAGTGAGTTATTATAGTCGCGCTGCAAAAACAATCTAATTTGCATTTATAGCTGGCTAGACATTAAAAAAATAATAACAGCCCGATAATAAGTCTTATATAAACCGCTATTAATTCAGTATAACCTAACTTTATCACACTTATTTAGCCATATTTGCATAATTCATAATTTGTTGAAATCAACCAAATCGAACCAAATCGAACCAAATCGAAAAAAGAAGGGATGCAGCAATTTGTGCTACATCCCCTTAAATTCTTAAAGATTATTCTTAGATATTATTTCATCCACTCGGTGTGGAAAAATTCACCTCTGGGCTTGTCGGTGCGCTCGTAGGTATGAGCGCCGAAATAATCGCGCTGAGCCTGTGTTACGTTTTGAGGTAAGCGATCGCGTCTGTAGCTATCGAAATAATCGAGAGAAGCACTAAACGCAGGAATAGGAATACCCAACTGCGCCGCCGCCACTACTACCTTGCGCCATGCCGATTCTTTAGTCAGAATCGTTTGTTTGAAGTCGGGATCGACCAACAAATTAGGCAATTGAGGATTGCGTTGGAAAGCAAGCTTGATCTTGTCAAGGAAAGCAGCCCGAATAATACAGCCGCCTTTCCAAATCCGCGAAATTTCACCCAAGTTTAGATCGTAGCCAAACTCACGAGAGGCTGCACCCAAAAGCGCCATCCCTTGTGCGTAGGAACAAATCTTGGAACAGTACAACGCATCACGCACCGCATCGATAAACTCTTGGCGATCGCCTTCATACTTACCAGAAGTCGAACTTGTCAACACCTTCGATGCTGCCACGCGCTCTTCTTTGTAAGAAGACATAACCCGTGCAGTCACCGCCGCAATCATCGTGGGGATCGGTACGCCGAGATCAAAAGCACTTTGGACTGTCCATTTGCCCGTACCCTTTTGACCTGCCGCATCCAGAATTTTATTGACCAGTGCATCCCCTGTCAGATCATCAATTTTGGTGAAAATATCCGCAGTAATATCAATCAGGTAGGAATCAAGCTCAGAACTTTTCCATGCGGTAAAGGTTTCATGTAACTCACTGGCTGTCAGTCCTAAACCAGTGCTGAGCAGATCGTAAGCCTCGGCAATCAACTGCATATCGCCATATTCAATGCCGTTATGCACCATTTTCACATAATGCCCCGCGCTGCCTTTACCGATGTAGGTCACACAAGCACCATCATCAACTTGAGCGGCGATTTTAGTCACGATTGGCTCGATTTCAGCATAGGCTGACTTCTGACCACCAGGCATCATGCTTGGTCCATTGAGAGCGCCTTCTTCACCGCCACTCACGCCCATACCGATAAATTTGAGATTGATTGCCTCTAGCTCAACGGTACGGCGATCAGTGTCGCCAAAGAGTGAATTACCACCATCAATGATGATGTCGCCTTCGTCTAAAAATGGGATTAGCTCGTGGATTACGGCATCAACGGGCGCACCAGCCTTAACCATAATCAGCATCTTGCGGGGACGCTCTAGGGAAGCAACAAAATCCGCGATCGTAAATGTACCTTTAAAATTCTTACCCGCAGCCCTTGTCGCCAGAAACTTGTCAGTTTTGTCACGACTACGGTTGTAAACACTCATCGAAAACCCATTACGCTCAATGTTCAGAGCAAGGTTTTCACCCATCACCGCCAAACCAATCAATCCAAAATTTTGCTTGTCAGATGTCATAAAATCTTCTCTATCCACGAACGTCCATCAACGAAATATGATGCATTCCTAGATTACAGGCATGTTTGCCTGAAAGTAAGAATGAAATCATCGTAAGCATGGATTTACTGGGGATCACAAATCCTTAGTAAATCCTTAAGAATATGGCAATGATGAACCAAAAATAAGACCCAAAATTGTAGCGGCGTTCCTTGTTCATCGCGACAGTATTTAGGTTTTAGTGAATTTTTACTTAATAAGTCGAGCTACTTATTAAAATTGTGTGAAGTAAATTTAGCTCAGCAGTAGGACGTTGTATGCTTACAAAATTGGTTAAAATTTAATCATGTGTGCTTTTGTTTAAGCTGCAATCTAAATCTAAGCTGTAATTTGGCAATCGCTATAAGCCTAGCCTAATCAAGCTGATTGAAATTAAACTCAAATAGGGGACAAGTTAGACTACCTAATATTTCATTTTTTTTTGCGGAACTTAATTTAGGTAGGTTTTAAATATAGTAAATCTTGTTTTTAATTAAGATTTGCACAAACTAGATTTTATTTTTATGTGAATTGCATAAAATGAATTTGTGATTGGTTCTTATATTTTTCTAGCAAGTCCCCATTAAGGTCTAGTCCGCATTAGACTCCTTAGTTTTCTGGAGGTTCATTATGAGTAAAATTAGCAATCCGAGTCAGTCCGATGACTCAAACAATCCATCCTTGTCACGATCTGTCACCACTAAGCCTCCAATTAAAGATTTGCCTAAGTTAGAAGTTGTCAAAGTTATTGCGCCCAAGCCACCAGATGCAGTTCAGAATTTGGATAGCAAGGCGGCAGAAGTCCCAAAAAGCGAAGTAATGGTCAAACCTGTTATTTCGGTTCCTAAAGTTATTCCTGCGGCGGCAAGGAGCAAGCCTCTAGTTAACAGTCGTCCTATAGAGTCCTCGTCCAGCTTTAGCCATCAGCCCTATTCTTCTTATCGTGTGGACGATCGCATTGTTAACAATGCTGAGCAAGAACCCAAAGTAAGTTTACAGCCAATTCCAGAGGCGACAGAACCATTTCAATATCGAGCGATCGGGGTAATTTCGGGGCGATATATTGCGCGTGAAGACAACTTTGCCAAGGGACATATTCTCACGTCCGATGGAACTGAGGTTGATGCGGTACTGCTTGGCAAAATCATCTCGATTGTGAAAAAGCGCTTAGAAAGCGATCGCGAATATTTGTGGGTCGTATATCCACGCACAAATGACAAGGCGGGGAAATTACATGTTCAGATATCAGGTGTCTGGGCTCCTGTTGAGCTTGGCAAATCTGATGTGCCAATTGATCCTCATGTTCAAGATGGTTATTTCTCAGTGCGGGGTGAGGTATCAAGCCAGTCTACGGAGGATAATTCGGTGATTGTCAAGGTTCGGCGGACTGAGCAGAAATTTGATAAGGACAAAGACAAAGTTAGCAAAGAATACAGCAAGTTTAAGGTGCGTCTGACGGGATTATTGCCAACTGATGCGGTTGGGCAGTTTTGGAGCGTCAATGTCCAACGTCAAGGTGATGTTTTGACGATTATTGATGGTCAGTTTATTGGGATTATTCCCCATAAAGGTAAGCGATCGCAATCTAATAGTCGCGGCGGCGGTGGTCGCTTTGCGCCACGCGCTTATGGCGATCGTAGTTATGGCGATCGCAATTATGGCGATCGTCCATTTAAGCCATCTTGGAGTCAAAATCGCGGAGATGCTTCGGGGAGTATTTATCCGCCCCGTCCAAGGACGGCTGAAGATCGTCCACCAGTGCCACGCCCACTGATTAAGCGTAAAGATCCAGAGCCAACTGAATAACCCCACAGAGCCTCTCGCTATGCGAGAGGCTTTTTGATATAAAGAGCGATCAAGCAAAAAATCGCATATCTTGGAATAAGTCCAGACAAACTCAATTAACTCAAATGTCTAACGTCCATCCCTTTATCCGTCTCACCCGCTATGCGCGTAATTATCGATCGCAAATTTGGACAGCGACAACCTGCTCTGTTCTAAACAAATTTTTCGATCTTGCGCCTCCTGTGTTAATTGGAGCAGCGATCGATTTGGTTTTACAAAAAGAAAACTTTTGGGCTAATCCTCTGGGTGTGGAGGGCTTAGCCGCGCAGTTATTTGTTCTGTCCGCAATTAGTGGTGTGATTTGGGGATTGGAATCGGTTTTTGAATATGCCTATGCGTTGCAATGGCGGAACCTTGCTCAGACTTTACAGCATGATCTTCGCCTTGATGCCTATCAGCATTTACAGGAATTAGAACTAGCATTTTTTGAAGAGCGCAGTTCGGGGGGATTGATGTCGATCTTGAGTGATGATGTCAATCAATTGGAACGTTTTCTGGATGGTGGAGCCAATGAAGTCATCCAAGTTTCGGCGACAATTTTATTGATTGGTGGCGCATTTTTTGTGATTACGCCCAATGTCGCTTGGCTAGCGATGTTGCCGATGCCATTTATTCTCTGGGGTTCGATCTGGTTTCAGAAATTTCTTGCGCCGCGCTATGCCGAAGTTCGTGAAAAAGTGGGTTTGCTCAACGGTCAATTGTCCAATAATATTGGCGGCATCACCACGATTAAAGCCTTTGTCACCGAGGATTATGAGCGTAAACGCATCGAAAAAGAAAGCGATCGCTATCGTCAGAGTAATCGGAAAGCGATCGCCTATAGTGCGGCTTTTGTTCCCTTAATCAGGATTTTGATTTTCGTAGGATTTATTGCGATTTTGTACTATGGCGGCTTGGAAGTGCAGGCGGAAAGGCTTTCGGTCGGTAATTATTCAGTTATGATTTATCTGATTCAGCGCTTACTCTGGCCATTAACCCGATTGGGGGAAACTCTTGATCAATATCAAAGAGCGATGGCTTCTACAAATCGGATTTTGGATTTGCTAGACACACCGATCGCAATTCATTCTGGCTCTCAGGTTTTATCATCACAAACTCTAGTTCAAAGCTTTATTCAATTAAAGAATGTCACTTTTGGCTACACCGCAAATTTTCCAATTATTGAAAATCTTGATTTAGAAATTGCGGCAAATAAAACTACGGCGATCGTTGGCGCAACGGGTTCGGGTAAAAGTACTTTGGTGAAATTACTGTTGCGGCTGTATGAGATTCAATCGGGAAATATCTTTCTCGATCGCATTGATATTCGCGACTTAGAATTGCGATCGCTACGTTCCTGTATCGGCTGGGTGAGCCAAGATGTGTTTCTATTTCACGGTTCGGTTTTAGAAAACATTACCTACGGTTCCTTTGATGCAACCGTTGATCAAATTGTCGAAGCTGCCAAAATCGCTGAAGCCCATGCATTTATCCAAAATTTGCCCAAGGGTTACGATACAATCGTTGGTGAACGTGGTCAAAAGCTTTCGGGTGGTCAAAGACAGCGCATTGCGATCGCCCGTGCGGTGTTACGCAATCCACCAATTTTGATTCTCGATGAGGCAACTTCGGCGGTGGATAACGAAACTGAAGCAGCGATCCAGAAATCTTTAGAACGCATTACTAAAAACCGCACAACTATTGCGATCGCCCATCGTTTATCAACAATACGCAATGCTGATCGCATCTATGTGATGGATCATGGCAAAGTTGTCGAGACAGGTACTCACGATCAGTTAGTTGCGGAGAATGGAATCTATACTAGTTTATGGAATCTGCAAACTGGACAAAAGGAATAGAGTTAACATCACTTACGGGAAAAGAATTTCGATGATGTCCAAGTTCTGGGGCTGGCACGGGGGCGCAGCCCCTACAGAACATGAATTATTCAGGTAGGGGCAATGCCCCCGTGCTTGCCCTGTCACGCTAGTAGCAGGAGATTCATCATCTGCGTTCCACGTAACATCAGGTAATGAAACAAAATTAACTACCTGCTAGTCTATTCAGTCGTCAAGGTTACATAAACCCTACCTTCCTTTTTAAATTAATTATGAATATTAAAACCGTTAAACCCGCTTTTGTATTGGCTCTAAGTATCCTAGCAATCTCCGCACCATCAACCGCATGGGCGCAGGCAAATACTCAACAAAAAATAGTCTTTGTGTCACCGAGAGGTTCGGATGCAATTGTCGATCGCTCCCAGTCACCGACTTTTCGAACAATCACCGCCGCGATCGCGGCTAATCCTCAAGAAGGAACGATCTTCCAATTAGATGCTGGGACTTATAGTGACAATAATGGCGAAACATTTCCAATTCGTCTTCCTAGAGGTGCAGTTTTACGCGGTAATCCTAACAGTAATGGAAGCGATGTGATAATTAGTGGTGGTGGACGTTTTGTTAGTTCTACCTTTGCCAGTCAAAATATCGCGATCGTAGCCGCCAATAATTCTCGTATCGAAGGCGTTACCGTCACTAACAGCAATCCACGCGGTTATGGACTATGGTTAGAATCCAGTCGTAATGTAGTGATTGCTAACAATAACTTCACCCGCAGTACCCATGATGGCATCTTCCTTACAGGTAGCGCTAATGCCTATATTGGCAACAATCTGTTTACGGGTAATACGGGTAGTGGAATCTCCGCAGTCGGCACAAGTACAGGTGAAATTCGCGATAATCGATTTGAGAATACTGGCTTTGGGCTTTCCATTGGTCAACAATCGCAAGTTGCCTTGATCAATAATCAAATTACGCGCAATGTTGATGGAATTATTATTTCTAACACGGCTCAGCCGACACTGAGAGGGAATGCGATTGCCGACAATCAGCGCAACGGTTTAGTGGTTCTCAGTGGTTCCTCTGGTTCACCTCGTCCTGATCTTGGTACATCAGTTTCCTTGGGAAATAACCGCTTTAGCAACAACCGCGAATTTGATATTAACAATGCGACAACAATTCCTTTAACCGCTGTTGGTAATCAAATTACGCGATCGCGAGTTAAGGGGTTGTTAGATCTCACTGCTTCCAGTTCTCCTATTTCTCCGATTACGACGATTCCATCTTCATCTTCTTTTCCATCAAATACTAGTACGACAATTCCCATTCAACGTCCAACTCCAACAAGCGTATTTGTCCCAGCTAAGTCTCCAACTCAGTCTTTACCAAGCCCAGTTATTTCCACAAATCCTAATGTAAGCGGTAATAATCCGCCCACGACAATTACGATTGAACGGGCTTATAGTGGTAACTCTTCCAATCCAAAACTTCCCAATCAAGCTTTAGCTCCAGTTGCTCTTGATCCTACTACTGGTAAGTCCTTCCAATATCGTGTAATTGTCCCAGCCACTACCACATTGGTGTCGCGACGAGTGAAAACTATTGTGCCTGATTCTTTTCGCGTATTGCGTAGCGGGAGATCTGTGTTACAAGTTGGAGCCTATAGCGATCGCCAATCCGCCGATGAATTAGTGCAGAAACTTGCCCAATCAGGCGTGAGCGCCGAAATTATTCCATTTCGTTAGAAGAGAATTGCAGCGCAAAGCGCTGCAATTCTCTTTTTTGGGGCTTACCAAATCACTGTAGAATTTAAAATAAAGTTAAGTACATTTACTCATTAAAATGTCGTATCCTCAAGCCCCTACAGTAATTATTACAGGCGCATCTTCGGGTGTGGGTTTATGGTCAGCCAAATCAATGGCTGATAAAGGTTGGCACATTGTCATGGCTTGCCGCAATATCCCCAAAACCGAAAAAGCTGCTGAATCCGTTGGCATTCCCAAAGACCGCTATACGATCATTCAAGTGGATCTGGGATCTTTGGTAAGCGTCCGTGAATTTGTTGCAAAATTTCGTGCTACAGGGCGCAATCTTGATGCGCTACTTTGCAATGCGGCCATTTATTTGCCATTGATCAAAGAACCATTGCGATCGCCTGAAGGATTTGAGCTAACTATGACCACTAATCATCTTAGCCATTTTCTTCTCTGCAATCTGTTACTAGAGGACATGAAAAAATCCACCTATTTCGATCGCCGTATGGTGATTTTGGGAACCGTCACCCATAACCCTGACGAACTCGGCGGCAAGATCCCACCCCAGCCCGATCTTGGTAATCTCGAAGGATTTGAGAAAGGATTTAAAGCGCCAATCTCAATGGCAAATGGTAAAAAGTTTGAACCAGTCCGCGCTTATAAAGAAAGCAAAGTTTGCAATATCTTGACCATGAAAGAATTGCATCGCCGCTACCATGAATCAACAGGGATTACTTTTACTTCCCTCTATCCTGGTTGTGTCGCCGATACGCCACTTTTCCGTAATCACTATCCCCTCTTCCAGAAGCTATTTCCATTGTTTCAAAAAAATATCACCAAGGGATATGTTAGCCAAGAATTATCGGGAGAGAGAGTTGCGGCAGTGCTTGCTGATCCTGACTATAAACAATCAGGAGCTTATTGGAGCTGGGGCAATCGCCAGAAAAAAGATGGCAAGTCTTTTGTGCAAACTGTTTCTCCGCAAGCACGAGATGATGCAAGGGCTGAGAAGTTGTGGGACTTAAGTGAAAAGTTGGTACGACTAGTATAAAAACAAAAAGGGCGCTCAGCGCCCTGCTTGCCTTTTCTGCTTTTAAAGTTTTATTTTGCAAAAACCTGATACATTTGGCTTAATTCAAAAAATCTATGTATTTAGAGTAGACATCTAAGGTTGCTCATATGTCAGAAAACCCACTGGTCGAACAAGCCAAACAAGGTGATGTTAATGCGATCGCTTCATTGATGAATCGGTTGCTCAAATCGCAAGGAATGTTAGCTAATATTGAGCGCTCAGGCGATCGCCTTGAAATTTTAATTGAGTCAGATCTGCGATCGATGGATGACGAGATGCGAATTCCCAAGCGACCAGTACTGGTGGGGATGATCAAAAAATGGTTTGTTACCATTGAGGTTAAAACCGTTTCGAGCCTAAAGATTTCTTGGCAGCAAACGGGCGCTGAGGAACCTGCATGGACAGAGGAGATTTTTCTGGTCGAGCCAGATACTCAACAGACAGAGGGTAATAGCATTAGTGATACTACAGAGAATGCTATGGGAAATGGCGGATTGTCGGGGACAAAAGCACGACTTACAATACCTCCTTTACCAGTATTACCTCGTCGAGCTATGCCTGAGCAATCTAGCCCTGAGCAATCTATATCTGAGCAATGTATATCTGAGCAATCTAGCCCTGAGCAATCTATATCTGAGCAGTCTCGCGATCTCGTCAATAGCGATCGCTCAGCCACGAGTCCAGACTTAGATGTCATGTTTGGTGAGCCTAATGTTTCTGAATCGTTACAAAGTATCTCTGTACCAGAATATCTGAGTTCTGATTTAGAAAACCCTCAACCTTTTCAAGATCCTGATGTTCTATGGCTTGCTGATGTTTCTCCTCCAGAGATGGTTAATACAGCAATTGACGATAAAGCTGTCGAAGAACTCAACCAAGAATTTAACCAAGAAGTTCGTAATAGTGAGCCTGAAGAAATATCTCCAGCTATTAATCCTCTTAGCAAGATTTTATTCCAAACCCCAAGTATCCCTATTCAATTTGCTCAATATGTAGTTGTTTGTGCGGTAATTATTTTGGCTTTACGTGGAATCCATGCGGCTCTAAGTACACCTAAAGTACCGAAAGCTACCTCAGCAGTTTCTACTCAAATCAAATAATTCACCATACAGCCTATTGATTCTTTAAGTAGCCCAAAGAAATATTTGAACCCACAAAACAATGTAGAGGCAATTCATGAATTGCCCCTACATTGCTCTTTTGAGGTAAACTTTAAGCAAATCAACTTCTTCAATTACAAAACTCTTGCCAATCTTGAGCGACTTGCTGGCTATAGCTTTTGGCATATTCCATGACTTCAGTTTTCCATTCTGATTTGCTTGCAAATTCAATCAATTGATCAGCGATCTCCGAACCCTGACGACCGCTACTCCGCAAATGCGCCCAAGCAACTACATTTCCTAAAGATTGCATCAACTGCTTAGATTCCTCTGACTTATCATCCCATTTCTCGATCTCCAAATGATCGGTCGGGCTTTGGGTGGACTGTAGTCCCCGCAAAACAAAGGACTCTGAACCAATAGTCACTGCTTGCAGAAATGCGATTGGCATGGCTTGCGATCGCCTGTGAACTGTGACAATACGATCGGCTTCACTCGACCACTTTGGTTGTTCCCAAATGCTATAGGAGGTAAGTGCGGAAGGTAATGCTTTTTTAAGATCGAGAAGATAGTTATTATCAGGAGAGCCTTTACCTTCCACTAACAAAACATAGCGCTCAACACCCAAACTTCCCTTACCCGCAATCCGTTGAGCGACATCAATCAGCTTGAAAAATTTGGGATTAGATTGCTTTGCGGCAAAGCCTTTCATGAAATCTTGGATTTTCTGTTTTTGTGCCTCAGAAATTGCTTGCGCTTTTTGATTGTCGATTTTAATCGATCGCTTTTGGCGATTTTTATCCAAATATGTTCGCTCATCTAAAAGGTCTTTTCGCTTAACTTGAGTTTTGCGCGAAAGTAAATCTTCAATCACTGGAGGAGCAGTATCTTCTCCCATCCAATAGGCTTTGCCTTCAGCGATCGCCCTGCTATAAGCATCAAGAAAATGCTGACAGAGCATTTCGGCAAATGGCTTCTCAATCTTAAAGGTTTCGGTAGCCACAAAAATACTGGTTAACAATCGCGCAATTTCCCATGTAACTGGCGCGAGCATCGCTTCATCAAAATCATTTACATCAAAATACACATGACGATTATCGGCTTTATAGTTGCCAAAGTTTTCAATATGCAGATCGCCGCAAATCCAAGCCAAGGGAGCTTTTTCAAACCAAGACTTGATCTGTAAGTCTTCATAAAAAAGATGACAAGTCGCCCGAAAGAAGACAAATGGATTCTCCTCTTTCGCACGCATCGCCGCATATTTAGCTTTGAGTAAATTCGGATCTCGCGGTTGACTCTTATTAAATTGCTGAATGCGATCGCCAATATTTCGTTTTACCATAAGTAAGCAGGCTTAATTAATTCTTAGATAGTGAAACAGGCTTCTAGCCTGTTGACAGGCAAGGGGCTTAAGCCCCTTGTTCCACTAATTCACCTTACTAATTCCTGTATATACATTTTCATTGACCAAACCCAACCAAGGATCACTAGCTGGTGTGAGAAATAGCTGATCGTAAACGCGGCGATTAAGGGCTGTTAGAGATGTCTCACTATTTGTAAAGTCATCATTCACAAACCAGTTATGAATCTGAGCGTGAAAAATATATTCATTACGAACTGTATCCTGCGCGATCGATCTCTCAAAACTATCCACTACTGACTTTAAAGAAGCCGTCGGCGATAACTTTCGTTCCATTACTTTCAGGCTACCTTGATCGAGATAGACGCGATTTTGATAGAGCCTTGCCAATCTCGCCCAATTCACATCACTCAGTTTGGCAAACTGCGAAACTGGCGCAATTTCTGACAATATTGTGGTATCGGTACGACTCAACGTTGGTAACTCAACCACGGCCTTACTAACAGTCAGCCGACTTGCCAGCATAGCACTGGCTTTGGGATCGATCACGGTTAAAGGCAATAAAGGTTGTGTAGGTAAACGTAAGCGCTTTAAATCGGTCTGCCAATTTTTTTCTAACTTCGCATAGCGATCGCGATGATATTTAACCAAAACTTCACGGCGTAGCTTTAAATCCCCATTGAGATTTTGGACTGAGATCGCCGCCTTCTCTGCATCCTTGAGATTTTCGATAAAAGCTTGGGAGCTATACAATCCAGGGATTGCATCAATCGGACGACCTTCACTATCCAATACATAATGGATGCTATTACCCGTCAGAGTTTGCTCTAGTTTGCGACCATCCCCAAAATCAATTGTTACCTTCGGTACAGGACGCTCTGACTGCCAATGCAAAATAAAGCGATCGCGCAACAGTTGCGACACCACCGCATTAGGATAAAGCGCCGTGCGGAAAAATCGGCTATTCGCACAACTCAGTTCGTCATTCAGATTTCCCAATAAGCGCAAAGATAAAATTGGCTTTCCCGTTTCCTTGGATGCGCTCTTTGCCGATTCTAAATCTTTGTACCAATACAATCTCGATACATCGCAGTCCTTTTGCTGACAAATTGCATCTAATGTTGCGCGTAATTGTGGATTATTTGCGAAATCCTGTTGATTAGCTTTCCAAAATGCATCGACACCAGCATTCTTGAATTCGCGCAACTTAGCGATCGCTATTTCCGATACAGTGCGATCGCTAGATGCAGCTTGTTTGACGAGTTCATCTAGTTTTGGCGGCTCTGATGCTCTAACTGGTTGTGGTGATGCGATGCTAGCTAGAGCGATCGCGCTTAATCCTAAGCTCAAACCTAATAAGGCAGAATATGCACTAACCAGAAATTTTCTTGCAATCATTTTAAAGATTTTCCTAATCGCATGGGACAAGCTTTTTGCGAAAAGACAGGCTTTTTGCCGCAAATGTTCCCCATTAAATATAAAACCCTAAAACCTGTGGCGGACGCGCAGCGTGCGCCACAGGTTCTGGTTTGCCTAGCTACTTATTAGGCGATCGCCTCAAAGAAACCAAAGATCCTATACTCTCTGTGCTTTATATCGTAGGATTATAGCGGCGATCCTAAAGTAGATCCTACAACTAGTAAATTATGAATCTTGGCAAGCGCAATCGTTTCTCTGCTAACAAAATCACCGTCCAGTTGCTACGCGAGGGCATTGTCGAATCAATTCACTCTTGTCAGGCGGTTGTTGTTGATACAAGGGGACGTGTCCTCTCAGCAGCAGGTGATCCCCAAACCACTACCTTTGCCCGTTCTTGCCTAAAACCAATCCAAGCACTTCCTGTTTCGATCTCTGGCGCACAGGATCAATTTAACCTCTCCGAAACCGATCTTGCCATTATTTGTGGTTCACACCAAGGCACGATCGCTCAAGCTCGACAAGTTTTTGGTATTCTCTGGCGTTGTGATGTCGAGCCAAGCGCCTTACAATGCCCCATCCCTGATTGTCAAAAAAGCCCACTCCAGCACAATTGTTCTGGTAAACATGCGGGGATGATCGCGATCTGTAAACAGCAGGGATGGCAAATTTCATCCTATATGGATCGCCACCATCCAGTACAGCAACTTGCTCTTAACACGATGGCGGATCTGCTACATATGCCTGCGGCGGAGTTTATTTGCGCCCATGATGATTGCGGTGTCCCAACCTATTTATTAGAAATCAGTCAATTAGCCCACCTCTATGCATTACTTTCATCCCATGACCAAGTACATTTAGAGAGAATTACCCGCGCCATGACTCGACATCCTGATATGGTTTCAGGTGATGGACAGTTTGATACTGAGCTAATGCGTCTATCCCAAGGGGAAGTGGTCAGCAAATCGGGGGCGGAGGGTGTGCAATGTATTGGACGTATCGGTGAAGGATTGGGTTTAGCAATCAAAGTGACAGATGGCTCTAAAAGGGCGAAAACGGCGATTTCTATCCATTTACTTAAACAACTGGGTTGGATTTCCCCCACAGTTGCTCAAACTTTGGAAGAATCTTTTCTATCAGTTGGTAAATATAGTCGATTAGAAGTTGTGGGGGAATTGTCCTTGGCTTAAGCTTGATCTCACTACCACGTTTTTTAATCGATATTTTAAGACTCTCTTGGGAGAAATATTGTGAGTGAACTATTTCTAGATCCTGAAATTCAATCAAGAGCGATCGCCTTGCGAAAAATATTGCAACAGGCGAGTTATGAATATCATGTCCTTGACGCGCCGACAATGGAAGATTCTGTCTATGATAACTTTTATCATGAATTACAGAACCTTGAAACCCAATATCCGCAACTAATTACGCCTGACAGTCCCACTCAGCGCGTAGGCGAAAAACCCGCAACTCAGTTTATTTCCGTTCAACACAATATTCCTCTATATAGTTTAGAGAATGCCTTTACCTCCAGTGATGTGATCACATGGCAAGAACGCTGTCAAAAAGGAATATCTACACCAAACTTTTTAGATAGTATTTGCGAATTAAAAATTGACGGCTCCGCGATCGCCTTAACCTATGAGCAGGGAATTTTAGTGCGCGGCGCAACTAGAGGCGACGGTGATTGGGGTGAAGATATTACCCCAAATATTAAAACAATTCGTTCCATACCCCTACGACTAAATTTAGAAACTCCTCCCGATCGCTTAGAAATTCGTGGCGAAGCATTTTTACCGATCGCCGTTTTTGATGCGATTAATCACGAGCGATCGCTACAAGGTGAATATCTATTTGCCAATCCGCGCAACGCCGCCGCAGGGGCATTACGCCAACTTGATTCACGCAAAGTTTCCAACCGTCGTCTTGATTTTTTTGCCTATACTCTTCATCTCCATCAAGATCTTGCTGATATCTCCTCTCAATGGGAAGCCCTAGAATTTTTGCAACAAGTCGGGTTCCGCGTAAATCCCAATAAGAAACTCTGTAAATCAATGCAGGAATTGCAAGACTATTACGATTATTGGTCAACGGAACGTCTGAAACTGCCCTATATGACCGATGGCATGGTAATTAAGCTGAATAACTTCCCACAACAGGAACAACTTGGCTTTACTCAAAGAACTCCCCGTTGGGCGATCGCTTGGAAATATCCCGCCGAAGAAATGCCAACAGTGATTGAATCTGTCACCGTGCAGGTGGGGCGCACAGGTACTCTTACACCCGTTGCCGAATTGCGTCCAGTGTTACTTGCAGGTACAACCGTTTCTAGAGCAACACTACATAACAGCGATCGCCTTGCGGAACTAGATTTACACCTTGGCGATACAGCGATCGTGCGGAAAGCTGGCGAAATCATTCCTGAAGTGGTACGAATCTTGACGGAATTACGACCCAGTGGCGCAGTCCGCTTTGTTATGCCTAGTCACTGCCCTGAATGTGGACAACCAGTCTTTAAGCCTGAAAATGAATCGGCAACACGTTGTATTAATCAAGCCTGTCCTGCGATCGTGCGGGGTGCGATCGAGCATTGGGTCAGCCGTGATGCGCTAGATATTAATGGCATTGGCGAGAAGCTAGTCAGGCAATTAGTAACTGAAAATCATGTAACTTCGGTAGCCGATCTCTACGAATTGACTAGCGAACAATTGCAATCCCTCGATCGCATGGGTCAAAAATCTGCGGATAAAGTTATTGCGGCGATCGCTCAGTCCCAAAACAAACCTTGGGCGCGAGTGCTTTATGGTTTAGGTATCAGGCATGTCGGCAGCACCAACGCCCAAACGATTAGTGACAATTTTCCCAATGTCGAATTATTAGCTAAGGCCAGCCCTGAAGCGATCGCCTCTATTTATAGTATTGGTGAAGAAATCGCCCAATCAGTCTGTGAATGGTTCCGCAAAGAAACTAATCAACATTTAGTAAAACGTCTCCAAGCTTCAGGTTTACAGTTTGTGAGTGAACCGAAGGAAGGCAAAGCGATCGTGCTTAATCCAAATATTGCGGGTAAAACCTTTGTGGTCACAGGCACATTGCCGACCCTGAAACGCGATGAGGCTAAAGATCTGATTAAGTCCGCAGGCGGGAAAGTAACAGATTCTGTCAGTAAAAAAACCAACTATTTGGTTGTGGGTGCAGAAGCGGGTTCCAAGCTAGAAAAAGCTCAATCCTTGGGTGTGCCATGTCTGTCAGAGGAGGAATTATTAAAATTGATCACTCCAAATTGATCACTCTAACTTTTTCGGTGGACTCGATAGCTCCTTAAGCGATCGCCCCATTTCCTGCTCCGACTCACTCAAAGACCAGCGATAAGACACATCAATACCGTGATAGCCACATATATCCTCAACCTGTTTCTGCAGAGCAAAAGCTTTGCGTAAATTGATAATTGCAGCCTGAAGATGCTCTCTTGATAAATTTAGCTTTGCCGTCAGATGGGGTTGCTTCATCTCTCCTTGCAACGCAGGCAGAGTTTGCCGCTCCAACAACTGAAGCAAAAGTTCATAGTGAATATGGGACGAGACAGGAAGTGAACTCACAGATACCTCACTCAATGCGATCGGAAATATTTCATGCAAAGCCTTTGAAGCAACTATTTGATATACTTTGCGTCAAGCTTGGCAGATCCAAGACTTGTATAAATTGTAAAGGATAAATCTATGTCATCCCCAACGACATTTTTCCGCATATCACTAGGACTAGCCTTTCTCGTTACCTCTGGTTTATCGCAAATTGTTGTTCCCACATCATCGGCGATCGCCCAAAACATTAACTCAACCACAGAAACAACCGAGCCTCTAAAACTTGCACAAGCCAATGCAGTTTTATTTGTTGCCCCAAATGGTGCAGATACTAATTCTGGCATTTCTGCCGATCAGCCACTGCGATCGCTAACTGCCGCCATCAAAAAAAATCCTCAATCTGGCGCAGTTATTCAAGTCGCTAGTGGCAACTACACCCCCGAAACAGGTGAAGTATTCCCGATTAAGATTCCCGCAGGTGTAACTTTACGCGGCAATGCTAGCAATCAAGGCAAAGACATTATCATTTCAGGCGGCGGAGTCTTTCTCAGTCCCACCTTTGCTCGCCAAAATATCGCCTTACTAGTTGGTGATGGCGCACGCATTGAGGGGATTACCCTCACCAACTCTAACCCTAGAGGCTATGCCCTTTGGGTGGAATCTGCTCAAAATGTCAATATTACCAACAATACCTTTACCAAGTCTACCCATGACGGTGTTTTCCTGACAGGCAGTACCACCGCTAACGTGATTGGCAACATTTTTACCCAAAATGGGGCAAACGGTATTTCCGCTCTCGGTACGAGTTCAGGACAAATTAAGTCCAATATCTTCGACAACACAGGATTTGGTCTAGCGATCGGGCAGAAATCCCAAGTTGCCGTTCTAGCCAACCGTATCGTTAACAATCGAGGTGGCATCGTCGTCTCAAACATCTCCACTCCATCATTTCGCAATAATCTTATTGCCAACAACCAAGAAAACGGCTTAGTTATCCTAAAGGATCGCAATGGTCAGCCCAATGTCGATCTCGGTACAACCTCTAACCCTGGGCAAAATATTTTCCAAAACAACAAGCAAACTGATATCAACAATGCCTCTGGTGTGACTGTTGTTGCGATCGGGAACCAAGTCGATCCTAAACGTATTCAAGGTTCACTTAACCTTGTGCAGTCCGCAACAGCGATCGTTTTGCCATCTACCCCCACAACTCCAATTGGTCAGGTTGCCTTTAATGATGTTCCTTCCAGCTATTGGGCGCAAACCTTTATACAAGAACTTGCCACCAGAAATATTATTAAAGGCTTTCCTGACGGCAGTTTCCGCCCCAACGATCCCGTCACCAGAGCGCAGTTTGCCGCCATTCTCAGTCAGTCGATCAACAAAACGCCTACACGAAGCACCAACGATTTTGCGGATTTGCCCTCAACCTACTGGGCTACTCCCGCAATCCAAAAAGCCTATACCATCGGTTTCGTCTCTGGATACCCTGGAAATTTATTCAAACCCAATGAAAATATTCAGCGCGTCCAAATTCTCGTCTCCCTAGCCAACGGACTAAACTTTGCCCCAACTAAACCCGTTGAGACTACATTGCAGTCTTACTCAGACGCAGCCACTATCCCCAGCTATGCGCGTAACAGTGTCTCCGCCGCAACCGAAAACAAGCTAGTCGTAAATTATCCCAGTATCAAGGTACTAAACCCAACGCAACCAGCCACCAGAGCCGAAGTCGCCGCCTTTGTCTACCAAGCCCTAGTGCGATCGGGACAAATTCAAGCGATCAATTCCCCCTATATCGTCAACAAATAACTATCCACCAGTCAGATCCAGCGCAAAGCGCTGAATTAAGCCCGTATAAATGAGTAAAAGTGCCGCGAAGCGGCACTTTTACTCATTTATACGGGCTAATTTAATGGTTCAACAGGCTGAATCAACTAAAAAAAGCGTCATTAACAAAATAACACGCAATACTTAAAAAAGTTTATCCACCCCAAACGTATACCCCAAAAGCATTTAGCCCATTCCTGCCAACCAACCAAAAAACTTTTTTCCAAAAACGCTTGACAAACCATTAAAAGGTTGCTAACTTAATAAAGCGCTGAAGGGA
>JBAXTW010000095.1:0-17941 GCA_037129985.1 Pseudanabaena sp. ELA645
CAGCTATATTCGTAACTCATTATACATTAATCCCCTCAAACCCAGAAGAGCCCATCAGATTTAACGATGACAACCCTAACCGTCACCCTTCTTGAAGTCTTGACACCTGAGCGATCGTCAAACCAGTCACCTGCGACACCTGAACAACATCCATACCAATCCTAAGCAAATTCAAGGCGATTTCTTGCTTGCTTTCCTGTTTACCTTCCTGCTTACCCTCTTGTTTACCTTCTAGCTTGCCTTTTTGCTTACCTTTTTGCCAACCCCGATGTAAACCTCTCCGTACACCTTTCTGCAAGCCTTCTTGCAAAGCATCCTTATATACTCTGGTATCTTTTAGATCGCTGAGTGCAAACATCGCTTCAATCTCCTCACGGCTTAAGTTTTTAAATTTAGACACAAGCACAGCTTCGACTAGCTCAATAATATCAGGATTTAAGTTTTGCTGTTTCAATTCTTCGACAATTTTAGGCGCATCTTGTTCGCGACATTTAACTAGCTGAACGATCGCGATCGCCACGGAATCAGAATCTGGTAACTCATTGAGATAAATCGAAATTAAGCGATTATTAGCAATCAACTCTTGCTGAAAAATTGATAACTGGGTGGGTGCGATCGCGCGATCGTGTCAGTTCGCATAAGCAGGAGATTCGTGTTTGTGTCAGATTTTCAACTTTATCAAAATATCATTCGATGCCTAAAGCTGCTAGGCGATCGCGCAATTTTTGAGCCTCTAGTTCCGCAATTCTTAAAAGTTCTTCAGCAGACTCTGCACGTTGCTGAGCATCATCGGCTCGCTGAGTTTGTTCTTGCAAAGCTGTAAACAACTCACTGGGGATTAACAACCTTCCACCGTTGTCTTGTCGATAAAATCCGATTAGAGAACCTTCGACTTCGAGGCGCAATCCTAAGACTTGACTCAAACTATCAGCGATCGCTTCATAAACTAATAATTCCTGTTCATTTGCTGGCAGATTCGCTTGACGGCGATAGCCCCGCAATTTTTCGGGAATCCATTCTCCTTTAGGATCGAATAGCCAATATTCCTGAACACCGATACTTTCGTAAAGTTCACGTTTTTTAGCTTGATCGTGGGCTTGTGTACTCGCTGAAGTCATCTCAAAAATGACGCTCGGAACTTGCCCTGTTTCCCAAATTTTGTAATTGTCGTAGGGCTGCTGTGGAATATCAAAAATCACCATCACATCAGGCGCAACTCGCAATCTAGAGAAGCCCTGTGCATAATACAAAAATTGATCAGCAAGGACAACGGGCGATCGCTCTGCAAACTTTTCGGCTAAATAATTTCTTAAAACTGCAACCGTAGTAATAATTGCATCAGCATGAACGGAAGTCTCTGCCAAGGGTTCACCATCCTCAGAGGGGTAATATATTTCTTTTGGTATTTCTTGAATTTGTTGAATAAACTCAAGAGGCGGGGCAACAATTGTTGTCATAGCTCAAACAGTGCGATCGCACTGATTGCAAGGGACTTTTTAGATTATAAATTAGGAAACAAAAAATCTAGAGTTTGGTCATGGAGTTCGTTAGCGCAGAGATGTTGTAAGAATATCTGGAGGAATATGAAGATGAATAGCAATTTTAGCCTTAAATCCAGTATTGCCTTACTCGTTTTGGGTACGTCGCTGATGGCAAATCCCAAACAACCAGCCAAATCAACATTTGCTGCACTTGTTACCTACCAGTCAGCGATCTCAGCTTCGGCTATTTGGGCGATCGCTAGCACTATGTCGTAATTTTACTAAAAGCAAAAGGTGGCACATCGTGTCGCCTTTACTTCTACATTGATACAAAGCCTAGTTAAAAAAGGTAGAATACTAGAGAAATTTTTGGGCTTTGGTGGACAAGGGGCAATTTTGGAAAAAGGTACATTAGTCGAAGTTAAATTGCATGGCGATCGCCGCCTTGTGGTCATCGATCGCCCTGAAGGGAAAAAGCACTTTCAAGCGATCGACGAAAATGGCAATACCCATACAATTCACCCCCGCGAAATTAACTACACCATCAAAGCCAGTGGTGAAAGCTCTAACTTTACAAATACGCAAATCCCCACATTTTTGCAAAAAGTCGAAAAATTTCTTGATCCGTCTAGTCTCGAAGTTGCGTGGGAAATTTTGATCGAAGATAGCCAAGCAACTAGCCCTACGGATCTCGCTAACCTCTTATTTTCGGAAATATCTACCGTCACTTCCTATGCATCCTATTGTTTATTGAGTAATGACAAAATTTACTTTAAACAAAAAGGCGATCTCTATGAACCGCGATCGCTGACGCAAGTATCAGAACTAAAACATCAAGCAGAAGCTGCCGCTCAACGGGCGAGAATAATTGAAGAGTTTCAGCAAAAACTGACGGCTAAGCTGGCGGGTGAAGAGGTGACATGGACAACCAGCGATCGCAGTCGCATAGATTGTTTAGAACGTTATGCCCTACATGGAGATGAATCATCGGACAAATCCGCAGCCCAAGAACTATTGAGCTTTGCCAAACGTTCTAAAAATGAACAGTCCGCTTTCCAAATGTTGGTTGATCTTGGTATTTGGGGCGAACATGAGAACCTGAATTTACTGCGGAGCCAAATTCCGATAAGGTTTGCCAATGAATTGATTGCCGCCGCCCAAGAATGTTTCACAGCGCCGATTCCTGACAGCATGGGAGAACTCCGCCGTGATCTGACTCACCTCCATGTTTATACAATTGACGATATCAGCACTACTGAAATTGATGATGGGCTGAGCATTGAAACACTCGCCGATGGTAGTAAACGGATTTGGATTCATATAGCCGATCCGACACGATGGCTCGATCCAGACACTATTCTTGATCGAGATGCGCGTAAGCGTGGAACGAGTGTCTATTTGCCCACAGGCGTAATTCCCATGTTTCCGATTGAGTTAGCGGCGGGTCCGATGAGCTTGATCGAGAACAAGGTCTGTCATGCTGTTTCCTTTGCAGTCGATCTGGATGAGACAGGTGCGATCGCTCATTACGAAATTGTCGCAACTCTAGTGAAGCCCAACTATCGACTCACCTACGAAGATGTCGAAGAAATGCTGCAACTGGGTGTTGAAGACGATCTTGAACGTCTTGCTGACTATGCCCGTCTTCGCAAAAAATGGCGCGTTTCCCAAGGGGCGATCGAGATTCATTTACCTGATACCAGTGTTAAAGTGAGTTCCAAATCCGATGGAAAAGAAGGCGATCGCTTATCCTTAGAACTGCAAGAAGATACATTCTCGCGTCAACTAGTTGCCGAAATGATGATCCTTGGTGGAGAAGTAGCCGCTAGGTTTGCACAAACCAATAGTATTCCCATTCCCTATCGCTATCAAGAACAGCCCGAATTACCGCCTCTCGATACTTTAATGCAATTACCGTCGGGACCTGTGCGCGAATTTGCGATTTGTCGCTGTATGACCAAGGGCTCTTTAGGACTATATGCTTCTCGTCATGCGGGTTTGGGACTGGACGCTTATGCACAGGTGACTTCACCGATTCGGCGTTATAGCGATTTATTAGCCCATTGGCAAATTAAGGCTTTTTTACGCGGGGAGGCTTTACCCTTTACTGCGGAAAGACTTACGGAGATTTTACAGGCGATCGATCCTGCGATCTGGGATGCTAATCAAGTTGAGAAGCAGTCGGTACGGTATTGGAGTTTGGAATATTTGCGCCGCAATAAAGATGTCGTTTGGGAAGCACTAATGCTCGACTGGTTGCGTGAGAATGAGAAATTGGCTTTAGTTCTCATTGAAGATTTGGGCTTGAAGTTGCCTATGCGAATTAATCGCCAGATTCAAGTTGGTGATAATCTGCGAATTAAAACGGCTGAAGTTGATCCGCGCAAGGATATTATTTATTTCCAAGAAGCGCAGCAATCTACTTCTCCATTAGAGATGGAAATGGACAGGAATAGCGATCGCGTTGAGTCGGAGTTAACAACTTATTGAGAATTGCTATAGCTCCCAAAATGCTTTTTTCTTTTTGGGCTTTGGTGCGGGATTGTTCCAATATTCAAAGCTCGGTGGTTCAGGGGCTAATGGTTTATCTTTTTCACGATTAAAACAAGCCCACCATTCCATACTCTCATGTATATCGTCTAGCGAACTAGTAGAGAATTTTTCGCTAAGATCCGCAAGGCATTTTTCCTTCCCATCTTCTAAAGCTTCTTCAAAGCTTTCAATCCCAATCCAAAACTTATCAATTAGGTCTTGATCAAAAGCTACTTTAATCTTATCCATCAACTCTTCAGGATAAAGATCGCAGATCGCGCACGCTAACTGGCTATAAAAGGTTGAATCTTCATTAGTTGGCTCTTCCGCAAAGAATCTGCCGAAAAAAGATAATGCATCTTCTCGCCTAATTATTCCTTCAACCACTGCATAGGCTATCGCCGTAATTCCCGAACCACGACTATATTCATCAGCATTCTTGTTAGTGACAAGTTCTTTAATCTTTTCAACAGATCCGCCACAGGTTCGCAATAAAATAATAGATAGATCTTCGGTAATAATATCGCCAAAAAGATCATATGGGAAAGGATCTGGTAGGCTAGATAAATCAACAATCACTTGATGCGCCTTGGTTTCTCGCCAATGTCCTAATAACATCAGAGCATAGACATGAGCATGATGATCAGAATCTCCTGTGTATTTCTGGGGATTATCTCTAACTTTTTCTAAGATTGTAATTAGATGTGGAATGATTTCTTCTTTTTGGTTTAGCGCAGCTTCGATGTGTTCGCGCTTATATTTACCATCATAAATCTCAATCCCAGCTAAAATCTCTTCTATGTTCATTGTTTTACCGATAATTAGGGTGTCAATTATAGTGTTTTACAGTAAGCTGCGTACAGTGTTTAGAGGAATGTTTGCCGAAATTTTTTTAGGGCTTCGAGGGGTGATGCATTTAAAACACAACGCTGCAACGTCGCTAAATCGAGATTCGGCAAAAATTTGCTAACTGAGGATTTTTGATATTGGTAGTTTTGTGCGTTCAAGTGATAAATATCAAGAATTCTATCTTCCCACAGCCAAACTTCAGGAACACCAAGCAAGCTATATTTCTTTAATTTCTCAGTATTGCCACTGGTCAAAATTACTTCTATGGCGAGATCGGGGATTTTTTTCGGTGAACCAAAACTGTAGGATTCATCTGGCTGTAAGGATACTTGTTGGGCTTTTTCCTGAGTTGCTTGCCCCATCGGGAAAAACTCAATTTCCATCTCTAAGAAATACAGTTCCAACAATGCGCCAATAATCGTCTTAATTAGCTCATGATCGATTGATGTGGACACAATCTCTAAAATTCCCTCGTAATAGGCTAGACGAATTCCCCGTGCATCAGCAAAACCACGCTGAATTAGTTTGAACTGTTCCCATGTGATTAAGGGCTGTTCAATTCTAATTTCGGGATTTGCTTTGGGCTGAGTTAGTATCATCTCGATAGGCGGCGTATACGCCTTTGACGTTGTACCAATTTAAGAAAATTCTAGCAATTTCGAGGGCGAGTTGGGGCTTACCTCGATCGCAAAGCCATGAGAGTAAAGGACGTAGCGATCGCTCATTGAGTAAACCACCGAGAGACAATATGCCCCACAAAATTACATGAAACCATGTCATCTGAATCATCATCCGCACCTCCCATGTGGGATGCTTTTTGTAAAACACTACACCCATGCGACCGCGTTGCATTTCCACATCCACAAGGTGCGGTAGCTGGTCAATCGTAAAAGCAGGATGCCAATGATAGCCAACGGCTTCGGGACATTTGATGAGCTTTAAACCTAAATTCTTAAGCCGAACCCCTAGCTCCAGATCTTCCCAACCATATTGACGAAAGCTTGGGTCGAATTTTCCTGCTTCCAGTAACCAATGCTTAGAGATCGCCACATTCCCCGTCGCAAAAAAAGCTGTGGAAATATCTTGGATTTTTACCTGTGCGGAAGTGGGATTTTCAAAGTTATTGGTATTAATCACTAGCCCATAGGTAAAAGCGCGATCGCTATTTCCTAAAGCCTTAGCATGAGCCGACAAAAATACAGGTGTAACTACTAGATCACTGTCGATAAAGACAATAGTTTCACCTTGTGCGAGATCGATTCCAGTATTCCGAGCGATCGCCGCGCCCTCATGATTTTGCTCAAACAAACGTACATGGGGAAAGTCAGAAGTATGATTCTGCAAAAATTCCACCGTGCCGTCGGTAGATCCATCATCAATAACAACGATTTCGTAGGACTGCGAAAAATCCTGCGCTTCCATCGCTTGCAAACATTTTTGCAAGATCAGTAAGCGATTATAAGTTGGGATAATAATTGACCACATAATTCTTCTTCTTAAAATAAAAGTTGCGCTTCGCGCAACTTTTATTTGTTAGTTTCGTGATTGTTGCCAAGATTGCCAGAGCGTCAATCCACCCACATAGCCATAGCTCAAGGCGTACAGCACCATAAATGGCATGGTCACGTACAGCCCTCGATTGAAAGCTAAGATCGCCGCGATCGCACTGTAAACGCATAGACCAAGTTCGATCCACGCAGTTGCATCAAGGGGAATTTTATAAGCTTTATTTTCCCAGCGATCGCTCTTATGCTTGATGTCAAACTTAGGAGTACGGCGAAAATTTGCGCCCGTATTCGTCAACCCAGCAAACACAGCACGGGTATTGCTCCAAGAAATGCCAGTACCCAAAATCGCTAAAAGGAATATGCGCCCGAAGCGGCGATGCCAAGATTTGGGATACAAATCCCGCTGAGCATTGAAGTACAAAAATGGGGGACCAAAGGTAGCAGGTAGCATTACCAGTGACCAAATGCCCTCAAGGGAAATTCGCAAGGCGATCGCATCAGCAGGCGTAACCAACATCAGAGGGATCGAGATCAAAATCAAGCTCAGCATCAAAGGATGGGCGAAATATCCAGTCAAGTGCATCGATGCTTGAAATTTCACCCCAAAACTGAGATCAGCTTGCCAAATTTGAGTAATTAGCTTTTTCGCACATTGAATGCTGCCCTTTGCCCACCGAAATTGCTGCAACTTGAAGGCAAGCATCGCCACGGGCAGTTCCGCAGGTGCAACAATATTATTGTCATACACCACTTTCCAGCCCTTTAGTTGAGCGCGATAACTCAAGTCCATATCTTCGGCAAGGGTATCGGCATGCCAACCACCCGCATCGATAATCGCCGCCTTATTCCAAATTCCCGCCGTACCGTTGAAATTCAAAAAGTAGCCATTTTGACATCTAGCCTGTTGCTCGATCGCAAAATGTCCATCGATTCCCGTCGATTGTAATTTAGTAAGCAAAGAATACTCAGAATTTATGTGTCCCCAACGGGTTTGGACAACAGCGACCTTTGCTTCAGGAGATTCAACATAGTGACGAATCGTATCCTTTAGCCAATTTGTCGATGGGATGAAGTCCGCATCAAAAATGGCAATGTAATTGCCCTGCACAAGCGGCATGGCAGATTGTAAAGCGCCTGCTTTAAAACCAGTGCGGTTGACCCGATGGATATATTCAATCCAAAATCCCTGATTTTTGTACTCTTGGACAGTTTCGCTGAGAATGGCTTGAGTATCGTCAATGGAGTCATCCAGTACTTGAATCTGCATCCGATCACGCGGATAGTCCAGCTTACAAACTGCATCTACTAATCGGCGCGAGACATAGCGCTCATTAAAAATTGGTAGTTGGATGGTGACAACAGGGAAGTCTTCGATGGCGATCGCATAATGTTCAGGTGGCTCGGCAGCTAAAACATAATTTGAGAAACCATTGCCGAAGCCATTATTACCATTATTAAAGTTATTATCAAGGCGAAATTGCTCAAAATTATCGAAGCTACTATCGAAATTATTGACTGCGATCGCCCCTGAACTTAACGATGAACTTGCCGATGACGCTGCTGCTTGGACAGTTTGGTATTCTCTTACAGGCTTGTGCTGAGCAAAAACAAGCTGTTTCCGCGAAGAAATTCCAGACTTATGGACAGCAGTGAGCCAATAAGCATTTAGCCCATAAAGTAGTAGCCACGTTGCTGCCAAAGCATTAATAGAGGCTAGGATTGCTATTAGTATCAGAATGACTCTTGACTCCTTCTTACCACACGAAGCATCAATCTTAAAGATTGATTAAACAAATTAAAGTAGCACACTAAGAAATATTACGATGCTTGCTCTGTATTTGTAGAAAAATTTATGCAAGTGAATAAGTATTTATACTTTAGCCTATTAATTTTAATAAATAAATCTGTTGTTTGTTGATTAGCTTAAATTAAAACGATAAGAAAGCATCCTTTTTGTTCAAAAAATGTTTTTGTAGGGGCCGAGCATTCCCGCAGAAATTTGTAAGTTTTTAAATTGTTTTGATTTGCGAATGCTCTACCCTTCACTCGCAACGCAGGAAAAATTTATTGATGAAAGCAAAGAGGGTTTAGCATTTGCGATTCAAGATTGTCTTAGGGAGTAAAAAGTATTGACGCAAATGCTAAACCCCTACGAGTTTTCTGTTTGCATTTTTTCTAAGGCGATCGCTGCCGCCTCTTGTTGAGCGGCTTTGATACTTTTTCCTTGTCCACGCCCCCAACAGCGATCATCAAACCAAACTTCTACGCAAAACAATGGACTTTTTTGATTAGAGCTATTTTCTAAATAATCTGGCGGCAACTCCACATTGCGATATTCAGGCAAACGTTTCCAGCGCCCTTGAGTAAGCTCCTGCAAGGCAACTTTGTAATTACCCAACGCAGGAATCGCTAATAAAACTTCCGCAAAACGCTGCATCTGGGGATCGAGCCATTGGCGAATATAGGCTAAATCCTTAGTATTGATATAAAGCGCTGCCATTAAAGCTTCTAATGCATCGGCAAGTAGCGATCGCAAAGCCTGTGAGTCATTTCGGGCGGCATTAGAAACCACAACATATTTTTGCAATTCATAAATACTGGCTATTTCCGCGAGAGTTTTGTCACTAACCAAATGCGATCGCAGCGCCGCCAAATCACCCACTGAGCGATCGCCATAACGCTCTTGCAAAAATAAACTCACCGACAGGCGCAACACACTATCACCGACAAACTCCAATTGATCGTTGTTATAGGTCGTTGAAAAACTAGGATGAACTAAAGCGCGATCGATCATCAGCCAGTCAAAACCGTTGCGATTAGCTCGTTCTAATTTGGTTGGGTCTAGCCCCATTTGTTCCAATAAACGAACTAGTTCGCGTTGACGGCGTGGATCAATGGTTGGTTGCATGGGATTTTTTCGCTAAATACGCTTGGCTATGGCTATACAATTACAGCAACTTTACAAAGATGATCGTAGTTTATTGCAACCATGACTAAAAGGTTTTTCTCTGCACTTTGTCTAGCGGTGCTAGCAATAGTGACCACTATCTGGATTGTTGCTTGTCAGCCTAGTAATCCCACCACTAGCAATAATCCCAGCCCTGAGAATGCTCCAACAGCTTCAACAGGCTCAGGTGGCGGCGGCGTTAAAGATAATTTGCGATTAGGTGCTTTACTACCAATTACAGGCGATTTATCCTCGATTGGTGCGCCCATGATCAAGTCGATTGATTTCCTTGTGGAAACGGTCAACAAATGCGGCGGTGTCCTCGGTAAGCCGATCGCCTATTTTAAGGAAGATGATCGCACCGATCCTCCCGCAGGCGCGGAAGCAATGACAAAACTGGTCAAAGTCGATAACGTTGGCGCAGTAGTTGGTTCTTTTGCAAGTAGCGTTTCCACCGCAGCATTAGCGATCGCTGTCCCCAATAAAGTCGTGATGATCTCCCCTGGCAGCACTAGCCCCGTCTTTACTGAACGCGCTAAAAAAGGGGAATTTCAAAGCTACTGGTATCGCACCGCACCACCCGACACCTATCAAGCTCTTGCGCTTGCCAAATTAGCCTATGAAAAGGGCGCGAAAAAAGTCGCCACATTGGTAATTAACAATGATTACGGAGTCGGTTTTGAAAAAGCCTTTGTCGAAGCCTTTGAAAAACTCGGCGGCACAATTGTTAACAAAAACAAACCCACCCGCTACGATCCCAAAGCGACCACCTTTGAAGCTGAAGCGAAAGGCGCTTTTGGTAGTAAACCCGATGCGGTTGCCGCCATTCTCTATCCCGACAGTGGCGGCGCGGTGATCAAGGCTGCGTTTGAACAGGGCTTAACCAAAGATGTCAAGATTTTGCTCACTGACGGCGTAAAAACCGAGGATTTCCCTAAATTAATTGGCAATACCCCTGAAGGTAAATTAATATTAGCAGGTGCGATCGGCACAGTTCCTGGAGCCGATGGTAAATCTCTTGATGCATTCGCTAAGAGTTTCAAAGACAAGACTGGTCAAGAACTCGGAGCATTTGTCCCTCACTCCTATGACGCGGCGGCTCTCGTAGCGATCGCGGCTGAAGCTGCTAAAGATGGCACTGGAGTTGGGATTAAGAGCAAAATTCGCGATGTCGCAAATGCCCCTGGGCAAGAAGTCAGTGATGTGTGTGAAGCAATTAAACTTGTCAAAGCAGGCACTGAGATCAATTATCAAGGTCCAAGCGGCAACGTTGATCTTGATGAATATGGCGATGTCAAGGGTAGCTATGACGTTTGGGAAGTACAGCCCACTGGCAAAATCACAGTCATTGGTAACGTTTCACCATAAATTATTTGAGGGAGCGCATGGCGCTCCCTCAAACAAAAAAAATCTAGGCAGCAGCCATTAACTTAATCCATCAAATTATCCTAGAGACGTAATATCTATGGCGATCGAACTCACTAAAGCTTCAGATCAGGAAGTGATACCCTACAAACCCTACTATCGGGAGGCAATTAGGCAACAAGCACTTCCCTATGCTATTTCTTTATACAAACAAGGCGAAATGGCTGGCGAACGTCACATTGAGGGCGGTCCCGCAATTTCGTTTATCGCAGTATGGCGGGTGACCAGTCTACCCTTGGACACAATTCTATGTCGTGTAACCTTTAGCGGGGATGCGGATATGAGCTATGAGATAGATCTCCAAAATGCAGAACTTGTTGGCTACTTAATTGACATCGTTTCCAGTATTAAAGATAAAAATTATGCTGATTTTCCCCAAGTCTTCTACAGTAAGCTCTTTCGGATGAAACTTGCTGTCAGCGATGGTAATTAGATTTACCGATGGTAATCAGATTTATTATCGAACTCCCACTCGAAAAATATCATCTGATGTATAATACCAAACTCAAATCTTGCAAAAAGAAACAAAGTCAGCTAAAGTCCTGATGCATCTTTTCTGAAGACAATAGAATAGTCAATCTTAAGGGGACTACATTGTGTCATATGCCGCCCAACGCCTTGAATCTGAACGAAAGTCAGAACCTGCCGCCAAAAAAGTTGATCCCATGGTAATCCGAGCTGCTAAGCAGATCTACCGTTACTATGCTGACTCCTATGCAGCACAATTGCCTCGCCCCATGGGAATTGCCATCAATCGCATTGATATGACGGGTAAACTTATTTACTCGCAATTAATTTTGTTGCCACAGGAAAGTTTTGTGCCGATGGATTTAATTGAGCTATCTGAATATCACTAAGATTACTCAAATAAACTTGTTGAATAAATCCCTTAAATAAATCATTTAAATTATTTGTGAAAGAGTAAATTTGTAAAAACATTTACAATAATATTTGCAAAACCATTTGTAAAAACGTTTGTAAAAGTTTTGTTGTTAAGCAATTGTGTTGTTAAGCAATTGGCTAATCGCTTATAATTTTATTTAGTTATCTGTCTAAGTTTCCTTATTTATCTCAATTAGAACTTCTATATTGGTAATCATTTATGACCTATGCAAATTCTTCCGTAACAGTTACAGCCACCGTCACCGCATCAGAACGTTTTCAAGACAAACTCAAAGAAAACAAAAACTTTGGAGATGCTTTAATTGAAATTTTTTCCGACCTTGTGCAGTTGGAGATCGTAACTTGGGTTGCCCATGAAGGTGATACAAGCCATAAATCAGGTAATCGTTTAAGAACAACGATTAATTTGATTGATGGCGACATTGAAAATGAGCTAGGTGCAGATTTCTTGCAAGGTTCTCCATATGCGGAATTACGCGGTTTTCATGAGCTTCAGGTCGAAAAAGGTGCAGAGACGATCGCTACTAATCTAAAAACATTGGTGGAGATTGGTGAAAAGGTAACAGGGATGTTGAGTGGCAAAAACGAACCAGAAACTGACGACGCTGATAGCTTTAGCAGCAATCGCTTACCTACCTATGCCTAACTTTTCTAGGTATTATGCTAAGTCTGGATTTTTTACGCCTAGTTTTAGGCTGGTTTTGAGCTTAGGAGCGATTAGGAGTCTGTATGCAAATTGATGAAGCTACAAATAATAAAAGCAATTCCGAAGATACAGTTATTCAGATCAAATCTAGGCGCAAAAAATCTGTAAATCAGCCAGATTTGGATCAGTCATCTGTTCCAACTGCTGCGGCTAAGCCCGCACCCGTAAAAGATGGTGAAAGTACATCCCTAAATAATTTTCGAGAAACGCTAAAGGAGGTTTTAGAGGAAATTACCTCCTTAGAAGTCAATACGATGATTGTCGGTCGAATTACGATGACAAGTTTTGATGCTAAGGAGTTTTATTTACAACTCATCGAAGATGTCATGTATAAGACCGAAAGAGGACTGCAAGATGTCAAAGAGTCACTCTTAAATCGCAGTACTGAGCTTAAGAAAAAAGGTGCTTTATTGCCTCAACAGACTCGTGCGCCGATGCTTCCTAAAGAAGCTCAGATTATTGATGAATATCGGGCTGAATTGACTAGTTATAACCAAGATTTAGAAACTTATAAGGATGCTGAAAGGGATTTTGTTGATCGCCAGAGTTCGACAGATCCAGATGATAAAGTTCAATTCGCGCTAGAACAGGCTTGCTACGAGCAGTTGGCTAAGCAAGTTTTGAAGTTGAATATTCCCAAAGATAAGGATACTGGGGAGGCGCTGATCGATGGTAAAGCGCTGCGGAGTCTCCGAAAGTTATGGGAATTTGAGCAGTCGGTTTTAAATGGCGATCGCATTTATGCCCAGACTAAGTTTTCCTTAGATGGAGATTTGACAAATCGATTTATTGATGATTTGTTTATGCCAAGTAAGAGCAATGGCAAAATTGACCCGAAAATGGTAGGGCTTGTATTTGATTTGCATCGTCAAGGTGTCGAGAATGCCCAAAAGCAGTGGTCGGGATTAATTGAGACTTGTGTGGGTTTGATCAAAAACTTGATGCAATTCCGCAAAACATAACCTTTATAAAAAGTAAGGGCAGTTCATGAACTGCCCTTACTTCTTGCAGTATTTAGCCAAGAACCGAAAGAAGCTGACTTGCTCGCTTCGCGGGGAATCAGCTTCTTTCGGTTTTACGATTAATCAATACGGAGATATGGTGAATACGCCAGACTGGTTGGCTGTTGTTGAAGGTCAAATTATTGTGTGTCTTAACCCAAGCGTTTTGACTCAAATTCAACATGATAATTTTGAGGATAGCGATCGCCATGTCGATGATCAAGAAACTATTTATCGGCTTAGCAGCCAATCCCTATTGCAGGTATTAGCATCAAGTGTGGGACTGACCAAGGTAAATCGTCAGGGGGCGATCGTCATTTGGACTTATTACAGTGATACCAATGACAATTTTGTTAATGATCTCCAAAATTTATCCCAGCGATCGCCAATATTACGCACGCTCATCAATATAGATGGCGATATGCATCAAAAAGTTTGTTACGAGATTTTGGAACATCCCCTCGGCGATCGCATTTTAAGAACTCATGGTTATATCATCGGACAAATTTCGGGACAATTTAAGACAGTGATAGGTGACTATTTAGAGGCAAAATTACGCCCCTTGACGATCGCTGCCATCTCAATGGTAACGGTATTTGCTTGGTGTGATCCCTTGCACAAACTAAGCCAAAAATTACACTTGCCTGATTTTATATTCAGTAATTGTTGGCAGATGACGATCGCTGCACCTCTTACAGTTCTGATAATTTGGTGGATCAATTCCAAGTTACCGTTTCGATTACCGACTTTAATTAATTCTCAAGGCAATTTTGATCGGCAATCTAGGATTAAATTACTGCAAAAATTCGGCAAAGATTTACTCAAGCTTTTAGAAACGCCCATTTTCCGATTTATCGCGATCGGTGTGATCGCCTTTTTGTTTTTGACTTGGCTGCTAATCACCGTTGTAAAACTGCCCGTTGACAACAAAATTATCCTGATTGTTAATAATATTGAGTCATACATTGAGCCGTATTTGCCGATCGCGATCATCAGTCTTCGCAAATTAATTATGGAAAATCTCGGTACAATATTTTTTAAATCTGCTTTTATTGTCAAATTCATCTTTGGACGTTTCGTAAGACAATAAGTTAAGTAGGCTTAATAAAAACCAGACATCCAAGAAGTAGGCGCATCAGCTTAGAGAAAAACAATGACACAAATTGAGACTTGGCGATCGCAAGCCGCCGCTACCCTTGCTTTTCTAGTTCCTAAAATTGTTGGTAATGCACCTACCGCGAATGATGGTTTGGTTGATGATCTCGTCAGAGCGCTCAATAATTTACCCGCTCGTCCAGACACAAGACAGCCCTACGTTGGCATCTTTCCTGCGGCGGATTTACCAACTTGGCGAATTCGCGCCGCAAGTACACTTCAAGCCTCAGTTCCCAAAATTGCTAATGTCGAAGGTAGTGTGTATGATGGCGCGATCGATGATTTGATCCGCTTTATTAATGATTTGCCAGCACGTCCCATAGGGCGATCGCCTTATGCAGGACTTTTCGGGGCGGCGGATTTGGCGACATGGCGCAAACAAGCAGCCCAGAATTTAGCAGTTCAAGTTCCCAATATCCTTGACGAAACCTACACCGAAGATGACAACCGCATTGATGATTTGATTCGGGTATTGAGTAATCTGCCCCTGCGTCCAGCGATCCGCAAACCCTACGAAGGACTTTATCAAGCGCCTAACCTGCCTGACTATCGTAAATTAGCCGCCCAGCGCTTACAACAACTAGTTGTCAATCTCAAGGATGATTTCAATCCGAAAGATGTACTCGTTGACAATACAATTCGGATTCTCAACAATTTACCGCCGCGTCCCATTGATCAAGAACCCTATGTGGGTTTATATGGCAACACACCCGCGCCTACACCTACACCCGCGCCAACTTCCGCGCCGACTCCCGTTAAGCCGCCAGTTCAGACTTCCCGTCTAATCACACAAGAGCAACTAATCGCGATCGCCCCCTACTCTAAACAATCGCGCCTCGCGCAACTGATCACGCCTCTGAATACAACGATGCAGCGTTATAACATCACGACACCGCTACGGAAAGCGCATTTTATTGCTCAAATCGCCCATGAAAGCGATGCATTTAACACCAACGAAGAATATGCCTCTGGTGCAGCCTACGAAGGACGCAAAGATCTTGGCAATACCAAAGCTGGCGATGGAGTGAAATTTAAAGGAAGAGGCTTGATCCAAGTCACAGGACGATCTAACTATGCCGCCTGCGGTCAAGCACTGGGTGTGGACTTAATCAGTAATCCACAACGTTTAGCTGAATATGATCTTGCTTGCCTCAGTGCAGGTTGGTTTTGGGACAAAATGCGTCTCAATGGCGATGCTGATGTTGATGATGTAATGACGATTACTCGCCTTATCAATGGCGGCACAAACGGATTAGCCGATCGCCAATCCTATTTAGCGAGAGCCAAGCGGGTGTTTGGAGTTTAGCAAATATTCACATAGACAAAGGCATAACCAAAGGAGTCAAAACCATGTCCTACAGTGACTTCACTACACTTGACAAGGTGCAAACTGCCTTCAATTTAACCTTAGAAGAAAATCACAATTTATTTGGAAATTTAGAAAGTGTTACCCCCTCAGACTATTTGCAACAAACTCTCACCGAATATTTACCCCTAGCCACAGCAATTAATACCGAAAAATCGCGCTCTGAATTTCTGATCGCACCAATCCTTGCTGAATTGAGGCGTTTGGCTAATTATCAAATCAGCCTCTTTTCTGGCACAGAGTTTAATGTTGACAAGGAAAAGGGGTTAGCAGGTTATTGTGATTATTTGATTAGTTTCTCCAAAGAACAGTACTTTATCCGCGCCCCAATTATGGCGATCGTGGAAGCAAAAAATGAAAATATCAAAAATGGGCTAGGGCAATGCATTGCCGAAATGGTCGCTTCCCAAATCTTTAATCAACAGTCAGGTCAGGATTATAATGAGATTTACGGTATTGTTTCTACGGGAACTGTCTGGAAATTTTTAATCTTAAGGGAGAGTCAAGTTTTCATTGATTCTCAGGAATATTATGTAAATCAAATTGGCATGATCTTAGCAATTATGCTTTTACCGATTCAGCAATTTTTAGCAAAAGCGAGCTTATGAGGGCAAATCCATGACTCTGCAACCTTTAATCTCTGAAGTAATTTCTGAAGCTGCAATTCCCAACGGAATGCGTACCGATGCACCCCCTATTTTTCCAGAGATTGACTACCCTGACAGTGATGGTAATCCTATGTCTGACAATACCGAACAATATCGCTGGATCGTAATTATCAAAGAAAACCTAGAGATCATGTTTGCTGATGATCCCAATGTGTTTATTGCTGGGGATTTATTATGGTATCCCGTGCGCTATACCCGAAAACGAGCTGCACCAGATGTGATGGTGATCATTGGTCGCCCAAAAGGGCGGCGCGGCTCCTATAAGCAATGGTTAGAAGATAATATTCCGCCACAGGTTGCTTTTGAGATTTTGTCTCCTAGCAATAAAGATCGTCGAGGACTTGATTCGCTCGAGGATAAATTTGAATTTTACGAAAATCATGGAGTCAAAGAATATTACATTTACGATCCAGATGATCTTGTTTTGGAAGGTTGGCAACGATTTGGCGATCGCCTAATCAAAATTCCATCCATGATGGATTGGGTTAGCCCACTTCTAGGAATCAGATTTGATTGGGCAGTAGGACAAGAACTAGTCTTATCTCGCCCTGATGGTCAAAGATTTCTGTCCTCAATAGAGCTAGATCATCGTTTACAGCAATCAAAAATTGAAGTTTTGCAGGAGCAACAACGCGCCGAACAAGAACGCAAACGCGCCGAAATTCAGCGCCAACGTGCCGAGCAGGAATCCCAACGTGCCGAGCAGGAATCTCAACGTGCTGAGCAAGCAACCGAACGCGCAAATCGCCTTGCTGAGCGTTTACGAGCATTGGGTATTGATCCCGATGAACTTTAAACTTGATGGCAATCTGGGACTCTGTGGCGCACATCGCACTGGTAAAACTACTCTGGCGATCGCCCTAGCCTCCCATCTCAATATTCCCTTTGTTCGCACGACCACTAGCCAAGTGTTTGCAGAGCTTGGTTTAGATCCTGCGGAACCGATGGACTTTAAAACCAGATTATTTGTCCAGAATCATGTTTTGGATGCGGCGGAACAGATTTGGCAAGAATCAGGAACTCTATTTGTAAGCGATCGCACCCCGATCGACATGATTGCCTATACGCTGGGAGATATCCAAGGCAAAACCGATGTGAATTTTGATTTACTCAGTCAATATATAGATCGCTGCTTTGCCAGTACTAATAAATTTTTTCAACGTCTTGCAATTATCCAACCAGGGATACCACTTATATATGAAGAGGGCAAAGCGGCGCTAAATGCTGCATACATTGAGCATATTAATATTTTGGTAATAGGGTTATGTAACGACCTTCGGCTCAAGGCTCAAGTATTTTGTAATGATAGAGAGGCGATCGCTCTTGATGTAAGAATCCGCAATATTCTAGCCTGGATTATTCACGAAGGAGAAGAAGAGAAACGAGAATAAAATGAAAAC
>JBAXTW010000096.1:0-17720 GCA_037129985.1 Pseudanabaena sp. ELA645
TATTCCCCCTTCACGCTTTTTCCTAGGTATACCCACCTTTTCAAACAGCCTCTTACAATAATAATGGTATGGCTTCTTGGTGTTGGGAAGCTGCTCATGCAATTGCTGAGGCAGGTTTGCCTGTTTTAATTGATAGTTGAAAGCTATTCTAGACAAGGTTTCTGGCGATTTGAGAAGATGTTAGATGAAGGTCGCACCCGTTTAAAAAATAATCAAATTCAAAATTCTTTAGTTAAAATTTATGATTAAATTTAGCGTTGTCATCCCTACCTATCATCGCAATGACTTATTAGCAAAATGCCTTGATCGCCTTGATCCTAATGTCCAAACGTTAGCGACGGATCAATATGAGGTTATTGTTAGCGATGATGGTCATGAATTTACTGCCGAAGATATGATTCGGCAAAATTATCCTTGGGTAAAATGGGTTGCAGGACTTCGTAAGGGACCTGCGGCTAATCGTAATAATGGCGCAAAATATGCTCAAGGTGAATGGTTAGCGTTTACTGATGATGATTGTATTCCTGATGCACAATGGTTAGCGGCTTATGCTGAATCAATAAAAGGCACAGCACTTGCTTTAGAAGGTGCTATACATCCCCTTGGAGATCTCGAACAAGATTTTGCAGAATGTCCAGTTAATTTGACGGGAGGGTGCTTTTGGTCTGCTAACATAGCAGTGGCAAGGTTGCTGTTCGATAAAGTTGGTGGGTTTGACCCTAATTATCCATTAGCTGCTCATGAAGATCAAGACTTAAAACTACGTCTTGAACCAATTACCAATGTTTTGTTTGTGTCAGATGCTATTGTTTTTCATCCAATTAGATTTATATCTTTTAATAATTTTCTAAAACAGCAGCCTAAACGCTGTTATGCTTTTGCATATCATGCTCGAAAAAATCAAAACATTCTTGGTTATAAAAATGCTTTGCAATTACTAATTTCTCAGTACAAATTCCATCTAATATCTCTTAAACAAAATGTTTTAACAAAAAATAGATGCTATAAATCAATATTATCAATTTATATGTTGTTGATTGGTATACCTTTAATTTTATTGTTCTTTATCATAAGTCATCAAACATCAAAGAGATAAAGGTAAATGCAAATTTTCTCTAACCCAGAATTTGTAGATAAATAAATTAAGCTTTGAATTTCATCCATAAAAACTCATGAACGTTAAATCATTTCTACATTCCATTCAACACAATTTAGCTAAATCCAAACTTGCAACTGATTTAGCAATAAAATTAAGAAATCAATGCAATTCCATAATTGCTTATCATTTAGCAGAAACACCCAATCATCATTTCAATGGTGAATTATGGCTAATGAAGATGGTTGCTTCTGACTGCTTTAAATTTATTGATGTAGGTGCTTATGTGGGAGACTGGACTGAATGTTTTTTAACTTACGCGCCAAAGGACTGCTTGGGATTGGTTTTTGAGCCTGGAAAATCTGCTTTTCAAGAAATTCAGAATAAGTTCGGTAGCAATTTAAACTTGAGTCTAATTCAGTCTGCTTGTTCTGACACGGTTGGAGAGGCGGTGTTTTGTGATGTGTACCCAATGCAGACCTCCTCTTTGTCAAAAGAAAATGAGACTTCTGGCATCAGCCAAACTGTAAAAGTATCCACATTAGATCTAGAAATAAAAAATATTAATTGGGATTATATTGATTTTTTAAAAATTGATTGTGAAGGCTATGATTTACATGTTCTAAGGGGATCAAGTGAAATATTGAGACAAAATAAAGTCGGAATTATTCAATTTGAATATGGTGAATTTTGGCCAAGTTCGGGAAGCACGCTATCAGAAGCTTTTCAGTTATTAGCTTCATTCCATTATGAAACATTTCTACTAGGGGAAAATAGTTTACTTGAGTTTGATTACAAAATTTATGGTGAATATTTTAGATATAGTAACTTTGTGGCAATTTCTCAAAACAAAATCGATAAATATAGATATCTGATAAAAGGGGCAGCATAAAAATGAAAGTATTATTTCTCCATGCCAATCAAGCAGATGACTACTTGGTCGATGGTTTGTTCCATGGTTTGCGTAAGTTACTCGGTAGCAATTGTGTGGATGTACCTCGCTACGACAGTATGTATGCGCCATTAACTGACCGTATGAAGTCTAAATTGCGTGGGCATGGTTTTACCTTATATGGATTACTTGAAGACATTCCAGAACTATCCGAAGAACGATTTTTTTGGCAAAAGGATATAAATGATTATGACTTGGTTGTAGTATCACATCCTGTAATTCAATGGGAACTAATTTGGCAATTATCATTAATTGTTGATTCTAAAAAACTTGTGATTCTTGATGGGAGCGACTCTCCAGCCTTTTTTCCTTACGTCTCAATAGGTTGGCGATTTAGGAATTGTCCTTGGTCATTTCTTACTCCTACTTCACGGTTTATGTATTTTAAAAGAGAATTAATTAGCGAAGGATGTGCCTATTCATTAGATAGGTTTTTACCACGTTTTCTTCGATATTGGATACCATTGCCTCAAAATGCTAAGCCAATTAGTTTTTCTATTCCTTCAGAAAAGATATGGAGAGAAGGGTATAAGCAAAAAACTAAGGATTTTACTGTTCATATAGTTGATGAAGAAGTAGCCACTAACGTTGAGGAAGCGTTCTTCTCAGCTACTGGTTCAGACAAACATGTGTTTTCGTCAGAAGTTGAATACTACGAAGATTTAAAGAACTCTCGTTTTGGAATCACCACAAAAAGAGCAGGTTGGGATTGTTTAAGACATTATGAATTGGCGGCTAATGGTTGTGTTCTTTGCTTTAGAGACCTCGATCTTAAGCCTGTAACTTGCGCTCCTCATGGGTTAAATGAATCAAATTGCATCACATATCACAATTACAATGAGCTAAAAGCAAAAATCTCATCCTTAACAGATGATCAATATTCAAGTTTACAAGAAGCGACTTATAAATGGATAGAGGATAATACTACTGTTTCTCGTGCCAAGGAGTTTATTTTAAATTGTTCTCAATTCTAGAAACTAAAATTTTAGTTGTGAAAACAAGTTTTAATTGATGAAAATGTATCCATTTCAAAAACATAATTAAATATCAAAATTATTTGTGAATTCTATAAACGTGAAAAAAATTACTCTTCAAGACAACTGGCTCGATAGCTGGAAGTATAGTTACCCTTATGATTTACAAGAAATCTATGGATCATTAGATACTCCTGGTTATGCTTACGCTTATAGCAGTCGCCAAAAACATACATTAGAGTTGATTCAGAAAGTTGCAAAACCTGGAATGAAAATTTTAGATGTAGCTGCCGCCCAGGGTAACTTTACATTGACCTTGGCAGAGATGGGCTACGAAGTTACTTGGAATGATTTGAGGGAAGATTTAATTGATTATGTCAAGTTAAAGTGGGAATCTGGCATTATCCATTACGCTCCAGGAAATATTTTCGATCAGAACTTTGACGCTCAATTTGATGTTGTTTTAATTGCTGAAGTAATTGAACATGTCGCTCATCCTGATGATTTTTTAAAAAATATCGCCAAGATGCTTAAACCTAATGGACATATTGTATTAAGCACTCCTAATGGTGGTTACTTCAAAAACGATTTGCCGAGATTTTCTGATTGTCCTGACCCAAGTCAGTATGAAATCATGCAATTTCAGCCTAACTCAGATGGACATATTTTTTTACTTCACCTTGATGAGATAGAAAAGCTAACACATCAAGCAGGATTAGTTATTGAAGAGATTCGATTAGTCTCCAACCCATTGACTAATGGTCATATCAAACTGCATCATCTATTAAAAATATTACCAAAATCTTGGGTTGAGGCTTTTGAACAACTAACTTGTTCCATGCCTTTAGCGACAAAGAATAAATTGCATACAACTACCGTTGCTTTATTGACTCATTCCAATAAATGAGTCTGGCTTTTTATTAATGGTTTTAATCAAGCCCTTAAATTTAATGTATTTTGGCTATTAGCGATCGCACCGAAACCGACAGCAAGTTTGATCGAATTTTGGAATAGCTAGAACTTGAGATCGCCATAAATAGAAAAACTTTTAGGCGATCTTTCAATCAAATTGCATCAGGATCGATCCCCAGTGACCTTAAATGATTCACTAATTTTTCCTTTTCTTGGCGCTCTTGTAGTTTTTCTTGACGTTCTTGCATAGCGATCGCCTCCGCCTGTTGTTGAGCAGCCTCCGCCTGTTGAGCGCGTTCTTCAGCCGTGGGATATCTGACACAATCGCGATCGTACCAATAAAATCAATCACACTCGTAATTACTGAGAGTATGGCGCTGTCGTAAAATGTAAGTGATAATATTGCTCTGTCTATATCAATTTAGCTTATTTACTTGAAGTGAAAATATGGTTAAAATCACCCTAGAAGTTCCAGAAGAATTATCAGAGAAACTTTTAAAGCTTAATTCTTAAGAGCGCATTGTTGAACGAAGCAGAATTTACGCAGATTAAAGCAAAAAATCAGAATCGTCAAACAAGTATGACTGATACTGAAATCAAAACTATAATTCAGCAGGAACTACCCACGTTGCTAGCTCAAGGTTTCAAGTTTCTATAGCGATCGCACAGAAATCAATGAAAAATTTGACCGAGTTTTAGCTGAGCTAGAACGCGCGATCATTCAATTAAATTGCATCAGGATCGATCCCAGTGGGCTTATATAGTGTTGTAAACCTTTGAGCAGATCGCTTAATATTGATTTAGATACTGATATTTAGTGTGAGAAAGTCATGAATTTAGCAACCCTTCCTCAGACATCGGTTAAGCTTGATTTACTTACTTTACCAAATCAAGATCAACTGCCCTATGACGATGGAGAAACGATGGAGACTCAACGCCATAAAATGCAAATGGATCTGCTCATTGAAGGGTTAGATCCTTGGCTAGAACAACGGGAAGATGGCTATGTGGGCGGGAATATGTTTATTTATTTCAGTCAAGCCCAGCTCAAAAATCAAGATTTTAAAGGTCCAGATTTCTTTGCGGTCACGGGTGTTTCTAAAAAAGAGCGTAAATCTTGGGTGGTTTGGGAGGAGGAGAAAGCGCCTGATGTGGTGCTTGAATTACTTTCTCCAAGCACAGCAAATTTTGATAAGACCGAGAAAAAGCAAATTTATCAAGATAAGATGCGGGTTAGCGAATATTTTTGGTACGACCCCTTTAATTCAGAAGATTTTGCTGGCTTTTTCTTGAATAGTGGCGTTTACCAGCCGCTCGTGTTTAATCAGCAAGGATGGTTAATTAGTCGGTCTTTGGGGCTTGCTTTGGTACGTTGGTCTGGAAAATATCGCGGCGTAACAACTGTGTGGCTGCGATGGGCAGCTTTGTCAGGTGAAGTTTTACTGACAGGGCATGAATTGGCTGAGCAGGAGTGCAAACGTGCTGAACAGGAGTGCAAACGTGCTGACAGATTGGCGGAAAAGCTACGATCGCTTGGTGTAGATTTAGTTGACTGATACTGAAATCAAAACCATAATCCAGCAGGAACTACCCACAATGCTAGTCGTATAGTTCAGAAACAATATATTACATATGGTTAGCCATACTCAAGTAAGTGATTATCTCAAGAAAAAAAGCGATCGCCAAAGAGCTAAACGCTTTGCTTTGTGGGAGGTAGCCCAGCAAGATGCTAAAAATATCATAGAGATGACGATCAAGAAATATCAACCGAAACAAATTATTCAATGGGGATCGCTATTGGAACCGAAGCACTTTTCTGAAGCTTCAGATATCGATCTGGCAGTTGTGGGAATTGACGCGCTCTCGTTTATGAGATTACTAGCAGATGCCGAAGATATGACAAAATTCCCCCTAGACTTGGTACAGTTGGAATTAATACACCCGTCTTTCCAGAAGATTATCTTAATGAAAGGAAAAATCATCTATGGATAATGACCAACTACTGTTGTTAGTAGGAGAGATAAAAGAAAGCCTCGTTGTCCTTGATCATATAAATGAACTATATACATCCTATAGTCAGGTATTTATGGCAACGGATAAGCGAGATATTCGGGATGCGGTGTTATTAGCCGATATTCTCTGCAATAGCTATACTTGTATCGAAACAATTTTGTTTAGAATTTCTAGGGTATTTGAAAATCATCTTGATCCTAATCAATGGCACAAAGAGCTTTTGCGGAAAATGCACATCGATATTCCCAATATTCGTAAAGCCGTGTTATCGAAAGATTCTTATCAATTACTAGATGAATTAAGGCGCTTTAGACATTTCAAGCGATATTATTACGATTTTGATTATGACTGGTCACGCTGGACTATTTGCGACTAATATACGAAAAGTTGCTACCCCTAATCAAAAATGAGCTTCATGATTACACCGACTTTTTGCTAAAATGTGCAAGCTCAAAAGATAATTAGCCTAAAATGTTTGAGCCTTTACAAAAGAAATTGTGAATCAGTTAACTAACGTTTACTCTATAGTGCCTAGGCTACCACCCGCGATCGATGGTGTGGGTGATTACGCTTTACATTTAGCGCGTCAGCTTCGCAAGGATTTCGGTGTTCAAACTCATTTTATTGTAGGAAATCCCTCATGGCTAGGCGCGTCAGAGATTGAAGGATTTCCTGTCAGTCAAGTTACAAATAATTCTGCAAATGCTTTATTTGAGGTGTTAAGCGATCGCCCTTTCCCCGTCCTCTTGCATTATGTTGGCTATGGTTATGCCAAACGCGGTTGTCCAATTTGGTTAGTTGATGGTTTGCAGCGTTGGAAAAGTTTATATCCTCAGCGATCGCTTGTTACTATGTTTCATGAAATCTATGCAACTAGTGATCGACCTTGGACAAGTGCGTTTTGGCTGTCATCTCTACAAAAAAATCTAGCGACCCGATTGGCGCAAATGAGCGATCGCTGCATCACCAGTAAACAACTTTATTCTGAAATTATCACTCAAATTAGCAAAGGCAAACATAAGCAAGTTCCATTTATGCCAGTTTTTTCTAATGTTGGCGAACCAGAGCGCGTCCCTCCTTTGTCAGATCGGCAAAAACAGCTAGTTATTTTTGGTGGTGTTGCGAACCGTATCAGAGTTTACCAAGAGTCTGAAGCCGTCTTAGATCAAGTTTGCCAAATTCTAGACATTCAAGAGATTTTGGATATAGGAACCCCAACAGGGCAAACCCCTCAAGCAATTGGAGATGTACCGATCTTAGAGTTAGGGCAGCTACCCCCTGAAAAAATAAGTGATATTATGTCAAATGCGATCGCGGGATTTTTGAATTACAATCCTGACTATCTAGGCAAATCAACTATTTTTGCCGCTTACTGCGCTCATGGGTTACTACCGATTAGCGATCGCGGCAGTAATTCAGGTTCGGATGGTATACAAGCGGGAGAAATTTATTGGAATCCGAGTGAAAATGAGTTAAAAGATGTAACAATGATGCAGGTGATTGCCCATAATGCTAATTCTTGGTATTCTAGCCATGGTCTAGTAAATCAATCCAAGTTATTCTCTCATTTGTTGGATTTTTGAGTATTAAATGTATAAATACCATAGGAGCGTTAATGAGTTTAAGCATCAGTGAACAACGTCAAATAGCTTCTTTAGCTAGTGGTGGTACTAGCAGTGACTTCGTATATGCAAAGTTTTTAAGCTTAATCAAGCAATTTAACTTGAAAGGTGACTGCCTAGATTTTGGGGCAGGCACTGGTAATTTAACTAGACAAATTCATCAGTTAAATTGTTTTGACTCAGTTACTGCTACCGATATCATGGAAAGACCCCTAGAGTTAGATTTATCAATAAACTGGATAGCTGAAGATCTTAATAACTCACTAGATATACCCAGTTGTAAATTTGATGTAATTGTCTCTTCTGAAGTGATTGAACACTTAGAAAATCCTAGGGCTATTGCGAGAGAATGGTTTAGGTTGCTCCGACCTTCTGGAACCTTAATATTAAGTACGCCGAATAATGAAAGCTGGCGTGCTTTATTGGCTTTGTTAATTCAAGGGCATTTTGTTGCATTTAGTGATAGCTGTTATCCAGCACATATCACTGCACTGTTACGGAAAGATCTCGAACGTATTCTCTCAGAAGCTGGTTTTAGAACGGTAGAGTTTGTATTTACAGATTATGGGGGAGTCCCAAAAATCCCACAAAAGAGCTATCAGGAACTTTCCTTTGGAATGCTCAGAGGAATTCGCTATAGCGATAATTTATTAGTAGTAGCAAATAAGTGAGCGGAACATGAACATTAAAGAATTGAAGTATCACATTAATAGACCCGAATATATTTTTAGACCATTTCAAATTTATCAAAGAATTTTCAATCAAGATTACAGTTCAACTAATAACCTTAAAGATGTTGTTCTGCCTTGGGGTCTTAATATAAAAGTCTCAACATTGACAAATGACTCTCTTGGAAAATCACTTTTAAAATTTGGGATTTATGATTTAAGTCTAACTGAAGTGATTTGGAGATTGATAGAACCAAATGAGACGGCTATAGATATTGGTGCTAATGTTGGTTATGTAACAAGCCTAATGTCTGTAAAAGTAGGTAGAGGGGGAAGAGTTTTGTGTTTTGAACCTAATCCAGAAGTTTATGAAGAACTCACTGTTAATATATTAAGCTGGCAACAGCAAACATCTAAAAACATTTATCCTCAACAAATTGCTCTCTCAAACTACTCTGGCAGTGGCGTATTAAATCTAACCCCTACAAATAGAGGTGAAGTTTTTATTGATAAAAGTCAAAAAGTTGTAAATGTACAATCTGACAGTAAAGATGCTTGCGTTGTTGTTATTGAGAGATTAGATAAATTTTTGGAGAAGGAAAAAGCTAATATTGGAGTGTTAAAAATTGATGTAGAAGGGCATGAACTTGAAGTTTTACAAGGTGCTGGCGATTTAATTTACAAGCAAAATATTCGTGATATCGTGTTTGAAGAACATGGTGGTTATCCCAGTAAATTAACTAATTTTTTGGAAGAGAATGGATACACTATATTCCGAATTTGGAAAGGTTTTTGGAAGCCCCGACTTGAATCTCCAAATAAGATTTTAAATCATCCTTGGGAACCGCCTAATTACCTTGCAACTTTATCTCCTGAGCGAGCGATTAAAAAAACTAATGAATGGGGATGGCAATCTTTGGCACAGTCAATAGAAACTAAATTGAGTAGATTTAATGGCTAAAAGTCTTGAAATTTGGTGACAGATTAAATAGCAATTGTCATAGAAAGAAAGTTAATTATGCGAATACTTATATATTCACCGACATTTTATCCAAATATAGGTGGATTAGAAACAATCATCGCCAGCCTAGCTCATGAATTTACTACTCAAGGTCATGACGTTAAATTGATTTCTCAGACTCCTGACGCAGACTGCAAACAATTCCCCTATGAAGTTATCCGACAGCCTAGTAAACAGAAATTATTACAGATCATTCAATGGTGTGAAGTTTATTTTCAGTGCTGCGTAAGTTTAAAAGGGGTTTGGCCGCTTTTTTTTGTTCATCGCCCTTTAGTAATAGCTCATCATACTTGGTATCGCCGCAACGATGGTAGTGAAAGTTGGCAAGATTATCTTAAAAAACTTGTTATTCGCTTTGCCTCTAATATCTCAATTAGTCAGGCGATCTCCAAAGAATTGCCTGTAACATCGACGATTATTCCAAATTCATATCGAGAGGATATGTTTTATGAGATGCCAGAAATTCAACGTGATCGCGAGCTTGTATTTTTAGGGCGCTTAGTTTCTGATAAAGGCGTTAATTTATTGCTTGACGCATTGGCTCAACTTAAATCAAGGGGACTCACACCACGGTTAACCATCATTGGTAGTGGACCCGAAGAAATAAATTTACGTCAACAAGTACAAAACTTAGAACTTATTGAGCAAGTAACTTTTGCTGGAGTAAAGCTTGAGCATGAACTAACCAAATTGTTAAATGCTCATCAAATTATGGTCGTACCATCGCTTTGGGATGAGCCATTTGGCATTGTTGCTTTAGAAGGGCTTGCTTGTGGTTGTGTGGTGATTGGTTCAGAACGTGGCGGACTAAAGGATGCGATCGGACTCTGTGGTATAACATTTCCTAATGGTAATTTACAAGCAATCACCGAATCTTTAGTTAATCTTCTTCAAAATCAAAACCAGCTAGCTAGCTATAAAGCTAATGCTCCAGCGCATCTCTTGCGTCATCAAAAGTCTGTGATCGCCCAATCATATTTACAAGTGCTAGAAACAGCCATTAACTCTAGGCGATAATCAAAAAAAATTAGTAAAACTTAATGGAAGTAATAGCTGGTTTAATACTTGTTTTGGTCATCTTTGGAGCATCCCAAAACTGGAAACTATCAATCAAGGCAATTCTCGTGCTAATAGTTGTCGAAGGTGCATTGCGTCGTTGGGCTTTTCCTCAAGCAAGAGACTTAATCTATTTTGTCAAAGATTTTATTTTGATAGGTGCTTATTTAGGATTTTTTAGTAAGCCTAGGCTTATAGTAGATCGATACCCATATCTTAAGGCAATAACGCAAGTTTTATCAGTTTTGTGCTGTTTACTAGCTTTTAATCCCAGCTTAGGCTCTCCGATTATTGGGTTATTAGGAATTCGCTCCTACTTACTATACATTCCTCTGCTGTGGGTTGTTCCGCATCTATTTGACTCTCAAACAGAACTCCGCGATTTCATCCGTCGCTATCTTTTATTAATAATTCCAGTTTGTATCTTAGGGATTGTCCAGTATTTTAGTCCATTTGACAGCCCTTTAAATGCATATATTGCTGGTGAAGAAGGTAAAGTTGATACGGTCGGTGAATTTGTTAGAATTACAGGCTCCTTTTCTTATCTTTCAGGACTTACCACTTATCTGCAATTTTGTTTTTCATTAATTGTATTGGTTATTTTTCGAGAGAAGGAAATTAAATGGATAGTTATTTACTGTTTGGAGTTAATGCTCGTTATTACTAATTCTTTTATGTCTGGCTCTCGCGGAATTATTATTTACGAAATTTTATTCGCGGGTTCTTTTATTGTCATTATAGGAATTACTGATCCTAAAGCCTTAATAAACTTTGTTAGACGTTTATTTATACCCCTTGCTTTATCATTTGCGATAACTATAGCTAATTTCCAAGTGGCGATCGAAGCTTTGTCTTATCGTAATGAAACAGCTGGAGACTCAATAGTTGAGCGGATAATTGGTCCTTTTATAGAAATTTACATTTTTGCTGAAAAAAAAATTGAAGGTTATGGCGCAGGCGCAACTCAAGGAGGAGCAGCTAGTCTTAGAGGTGTTCTAAATCTTCCTTCGGGTGAAGTAGTTCCAGATAATGAAAGCGAAATGGGACGAATTGTAATAGAATTAGGATTATTAGGATTTATTTTATGGTATTCACTCAAGATATCTATTTGGATAGCTTTATATTCAGGTTTTGTTAAGCACAAAGACAATTTTTATAAAGAGGCTGCATTGACTATGTTGCTATTCCAAATAATTTTATTCCAAGACCGAGTAGTATTTAATCCAACTATGCTGGTCTATTATTGGTTTGGTAGCGGGTTTATTTACCTCCTACCTGTTCTAGAAAGTAAAGAAATCAAATTGAAGAGCTTAAATGAAACACAACGTATCAAAAGTGACATATCGTGAGAATAAAACTAAAGCCCTTTATTTGGAGTGTTTCTTCAGGTTTAATTTTATTCGGCACAGGAGAAATATTTGCTCGATACTATCTTGGGCTTGGTACACCCCCACTTTCGATTGTACATCCAACAATAGAATATATGAACAAACCTAATCAAGATGTGTATAGGTTTGGCAATCATTTTTTTACTAATCAATATGGTATGCGTTCAGAAGCATTTCCTAAAAATAAGGTTAATGGTAATGAACTAAGAATCATGGTTTTTGGAGATTCTGTAGTTAATGGCGGTAATCTCACAGATCAGAATGAATTAGCAACGAGCATACTAAAAGACAGACTTTCTAAAACTTTAAACAAAAATGTGATTGTCGGGAACATTTCCGCAGGCAGTTGGGGACTTGGTAATTGGCTCGCTTATGTCAAAGAATATGGATTTTTCGATGCTGACATAGTTGTTTTGGTGATTTCTAGCCATGACTATGTTGATAATCCTACTTTCGCTCCTCTCAATAAGAACACTCACCCAACCGAATATCCAAATTTAGCTCTTATTGAAGGTGTTGAAAGATATTTACCTCGTTATTTACCGCAATTGTCAAATTCCAAAGGGGTGACTAACTCTGAAGAATCATTTGTAGTTAAAAACAATGAAAGCGAAGCACAAATAGGGCTTAAAGATTTAAAGGAGTTTCTCAACCTAGCAAAAAGTAATTCAAGAATAGTTTTAGTTTTTCAGCATCTTGAAAAATGGGAGATTGATAGTAAGCCTCAAGAGGGATATCAACGCATCAAAACGACCTGTGAAGAGTTAGGGATTATACCTACATCATTAGATACATACTTTAGAAAATCAATTGAAAGTGGTGTCAATCCATATCGTGATATGATTCACCCTAATCGTGTAGGTCAGATGCTTATTGCTAAGGCAATTCTTGCTAAGATACAAGATTTCCCTAGTTTTAAAATAAATATGTTAGACCAATCCGCACTGAGGAGGATGAAAAGATAAATGCTGAAAATCACCTTAATTCATCCTACAGGTAATCCTAATGTACGCAATGCCTCCTTAGCCATAGCTGAAGTAGATATGCTCAGAGCGATCGTAACGACCTTTGTTTATAGCTCTGATAGTTTAGACAACTATTTTGGTCAGTTAATTAAAAAGGCTTTACCAAATCTAGTTTCTAAATTAGAAAAAGAATTGGGTAGAAGAAATTGGGTTGCGCCTATGGGGAGTCAAATTTATGATTATCCTTGGCAAGAGGTACTGCGTATTTTGTTGGTTAAGACAGGATTGGGTAGGCAGCTAGGAATAAAAGATAAGGCGCTTGTGGACTGGATGGTTATATCCTTCGATCGCCATGTTGCCAAACATCATTTAGGAAATATTGATGCAATTTACGCATATGAGGATGGTGCTGCTGATACGTTTGTAGCAGCTAAACAACGTAATATTTACTGCTTTTACGATCTACCGATCGCCTTTCATCTTACTAGCCGTCGCATTCAGACCGAAGAAGCCGAATTATTTCCTGAACTAGCCTCAACCATGCTAGCCGTACAGGAGCCTGAGTGGAAAATTGAGCGCAAAAATCGTGAGGTAGAGTTAGCCGATCATATTTTTGTAGCTTCTTCATTTACACAGAAATCACTGCTAGACATAGGTATACCTGACTCTAAAATCACCGTAATTCCCTACGGCGCACCAATTGAATATTTCCAACCCCGCCCGAAGCAAGACAAAATATTTAGACCCATGTTTGCGGGGCAAGTCGGAACTCGTAAGGGTATGCAGTATTTGATGCCAGCATGGCAAGAGCTTAATTTACCTGATTCTGAGTTGCTACTAGTTGGGATCAATCAAATGCCCAGTGATTGGTTAGCCAAATACAGCGACAGTCGCATTCGCCTAACTGGTTCAGTTCCCCATAGCACTTTAAATGAATATTACAGTAGTGCTTCAGTATTCGTATTTCCTTCATTAGTTGAAGGGTTTGGTTTAGTACTACTCGAAGCTATGGCTTGTGGTATTCCTATTATCACCACCCCAAATACGGCAGGACCAGATATTATCACCGATGGTATTGAGGGATTTATTGTGCCGATTCGAGATATTGAAGCGCTTAAACAAAAGCTGGAATGGTGTTATAGTCATCCACAGGAGCTAGCCGAGATGGGAATAGCCGCTAGAAGAAAAGCGGAGCAGTTGACATGGGCAAACTATCGGCAAAAATTGGCTACGGTAATCAAGGAAAAAATTGGGTAGATAGATGCAAAAGAGAGCATTAATTTGCGGTGTTTCTGGACAGGATGGAGCTTATCTTGCACAGTTTTTACTAGATAAAGGCTATGAAGTCTATGGCACATCTCGTGATGCCCAGATCTCAGCTTTACAGAATTTACAATATTTAGGAATACGCGATCGCATTAAATTTTTATCGATGTCTCTGACCGACTTTCGGAGTGTGCTGCAAGTGTTAAACCAAGTCCAGCCAGACGAGGTGTATAACTTAGCGGGGCAAAGTTCAGTAGGCTTATCGTTTAATCAACCTGTTGAAACGTTAGAGAGCATTGCTACAGGAACCTTAAATCTTCTGGAGTCGATCCGATTTATTGGTAAGCCAATCAAATTTTATAATGCTGGTTCCAGTGAATGTTTTGGCGATACTCGCGGATTACCTGCGGACGAGGAGACCGCCTTTAGACCGCGCAGCCCCTATGCTGTTGCCAAAGCGACGGCTTTTTGGGAGGTAGCTAATTATCGTGAAGCCTATAGTCTATTTGCCTGTTCTGGGATTTTGTTTAACCATGAATCCCCACTGCGTCCCGATCGCTTTGTAACTCAAAAAATCATCTCGGCAGCTTGTCGCATTCACAATGGACAAAAAGAAAAACTCGTACTTGGTAATATTAATATCAAACGAGATTGGGGATACGCTCCCGATTATGTAGAAGCAATGTATCTAATGCTCCAACAAGATGTTGCTAATGATTTTGTAATTGCCACAGGCACGACAATTAGTTTGTCCGAGTTTATTGCTGAGACTTTTAGTGTATTAGGTTTGGACTGGCAAGAACATGTAGTTTCTGACCCTGCGCTATGCAGACCAACTGATATTTCTATAAGTTGTGCTAATCCTAACAAAGCTCGTGAGATACTAGGCTGGGTTGCTCAAACTAAGGTGCAAATGGTTGTGCGCGTAATGGTCGAATCAATGCAACAAAAATTAAACTCCATTTCAGGGAAGTCAAATTCAAAGTAAAGATTATGTCAAAAGTTCCTAAGATTCATGTTTGGTTGCCTGATGTTTTTGAATTTAAGGGTGGAATTCAGGTTTATTGTGCTTTTTTACTCCAAGCACTGGAGCAGGTTTTGCCAAATAGCGATCGCCATATTTTTCTAAAAAATGATGCTAAACCAACAGATGATTTAGAGTTTAATTCTTTAACTCAGTTCACATTTGCAGGACGGTGGAAATCTTCTTTTCTACACACGCCTGTGTTTGCTCTTCAAGTTTTTTTTGCCGCGCTGCTACAACGCCCCGACCTGATTATTTGTGGACATATTAACTTTTCACCCCTAGCCTTGCGTATTTTTAAGTTGCTAAAAATTCCTTATTGGGTAATTGTGCATGGGATCGATGCATGGGATCTGCAAGATATTTCCAGAATAAATGGACTAAAATTTGCACCAAAGATTATTTCGGTCAGTGGTTATACCCGCGATCGCATTGTTAAAGAGCAAAATATTTCACTCGATCAGATCTCACTACTACCAAATACCTTTGATGCTAGTAAATTTAGTATTCAGCCAAAACCTCAATATTTATTAGATCGCTACCATTTCCATCCCGATCAACAGATTATTCTTACTGTAACAAGGTTGGCTAGTGGCGATCGCTACAAGGGCTACGATCAGATTATTCGCGCCTTGCCCGAAATTCGTCGTCAGATCCCTAATATTCATTATCTTCTGGTTGGCAAAGGGGACGACCGCGATCGCATTGAGACAATAATCGATGAAGTAAATGTACGAGATTGCGTAACTTTAGCTGGGTTTATTCCTGACGAAGAACTGTCAGATCACTATAATCTCTGTGATATATTTGCGATGCCTAGTAAAGGTGAAGGATTTGGGATTGTTTATTTAGAGGCTCTAGCCTGCGGCAAGCCGACAATTGGCGGTAATCAGGATGGAGCGATCGATGCTTTGTGTCACGGCGAACTAGGAGTTTTGGTAAATCCTGATAATATTGATGAGCTAGGTAAAACAATTGTGAAAATTTTACAGCGCCAATATTTATTACCTATTATTTATGAACCAGAAAAATTGAGGCAAAAAGTGATTGAAATATATGGCTTTGATCGATTCAAACAACATCTTTCTAGGCTTTTACTGAATCAATTTTGATTTCTTGTAATTATTGGCAATGAATGGTTAAAATATAAAATTTAGATATTTAACACATGAAAATTCTCCACGTAATTCCATCTTTAGCCGCAGTCAGAGGAGGGCTTAGTATTGCTGTAATTGAGATGGTCAGAAACCTTAACGATATTGGCGTAGATGCTGAAATTGTAACGACCAATGATGGCGGAAATAATTTGCTTGATGTACCGCTAAATATTTTGTATGAATATCAAAAAGCGCCAGTCAGATTTTTTTCACGCTTTTCGCCATCTATTCATCAACTGCGTGAGTTCTGTTTTTCAGTTGACTTGACCGCTTGGCTATGGAAGCATTTGCGTGATTACGATTTGCTGCACGTCCATGGGATTTTTTCCTATACCTCAACAGTAGCTATGGCGATCGCCCGCGCTCAAAATATTCCCTATATTAATAGTCCCCATGGAATGCTTTGTGAATGGTCATTACAGCAAAAAACATTTAAAAAACAGATATATCTCAACTTAATTGAAAAAGCCAACCTATATAGCGCTAAAGCTTTACAACTTAACTCTGCTCAAGAGCAGGAAGAACTGGAGCTTTTAGGCTGGAATTTATCTAGTTTTATTTTGCCTCATGGTTTGGATTTTCCTGAAGCGATCGCTAATGCGCGTGAAAAACTTCACCAAATGTTGAATATTCCCCTAGAAACTCCAGTGATTTTATTCTTATCACGTTTGCATCTTAAAAAAGGATTAGATTATCTTATTCCAGCTTTAGCGAAACTATGTGATCGAGTCCACGGTCAACGGAACAATTTTGCTTTTGTTTTAGCAGGTAGTGGTTCCACCGAGTATGAGGCTGAAGTAGATTATTTATTACGAAAAAACAGTCTAGACGATCGCACTTACAAACTAGGATTTGTTGAAGGTGATAAAAAAAATATTTGTTTACAGGGAGCTGATCTCTATGTACTTACCTCACATTCTGAAAATTTTGGCATTGCAGTGCTAGAAGCTCTAGCATCAGGAACACCCGTCCTAGTCACCCCAGGAGTAGCCTTAGCTGAGCTAGTTAAATCACAAAATATAGGTTGGGTGGTAGACTTGGAAGTGGAAGGGGTCGCTGCGACAATTCAAGAAATTCTTGAGTCTCCAGAAACTGTTCAACAAAAAGGAGATCGCGCTGCTGAATATGTTGTTGAAAATTATAGCTGGGGTAAGATCGCCGCTAGTTTGCTGAAAATATACCGAGGATATGTTAGGGAAGTATTCTAAAATTATCCAAAAAAACAGTGAAAATTCTGCATGTAATTCCATCGATTGCTAAAGTAAGGGGAGGTCTCAGCGTAGCTGTGGTTCAGATGGTCAAGAGTCTTCGCAATACAGGTGTCGATGCTGAAATCGTGACTACAAATGACAATGAACGTATGGAACTTGATTTGCAACTACGCATTTTGCATAAATACGAAGATGTACCAGTGAGATTTTTTTCAAAGTTCTCTCCGTTTGTTCATGCGGTAAGTGAGTTTGATTTTTCGATTGACTTGACTGCTTGGCTATGGTACCATATACATGATTATGATCTTATCCATATTCATGGTGGCTTGTTGGGTATTGTCGAGAGTGTAAAGTAAATTGTGTAAAAGCTGAAAGGTATACATAACAATAACTTA
>JBAXTW010000097.1:0-17633 GCA_037129985.1 Pseudanabaena sp. ELA645
TTTATTTCCCTTCTCAACCTGTTTAGCCATCAACAAATTATTTACAGCAAGAATCAAATGATGATATTTCTAATATATATTCTTTATCAATAAATTTATAACTACTTATAAAAACTTTAATATATTTGCCTGTAGCACTTTTGTTGCTATCATTGCTTTTAGTTCTAATTGCAAGGAGATCGGCACAAGAAGTAGTGATAGAACCATCAAATTATGGAATTTAGATCTTGATGACCTGATGGCAAAGGGTTGCGCGTGGCTCCACGACTATCTCGTTAATAACCCCAACGCCAGTGATGAAGACAGACAGATGTGTGGCATCGCTCCAAGGCAAAAGTAAAAAGGTAAAAGTAAAAAAAGCTAAATTGGTAAGCGTCTTAGCCGATAACGCTCATCAGATACGATCGCTAAAGCCCCTACTGTTAGCTCCTCAGAGCAATTTTCTAAAACACTTTGCAATCTACTCAAAACAAACAAAGGCGAGGTGTTTTTTAATCGAAAGATAATCACACTTGGCAGATCATCCTGACTAGCAGCCATCAAATCACCAAAATCCAAATCGAAAGTTAAGATTACCCGACCCTCAATTTTTGCTTTCTCAATAATCAAAGGATCTGGCAAACATTGCAAACCCTCCTCCCTCAAGTGTTTTGCATCGTACCCCATTTCCCTCAATGACTTCACAACCGTTTGGGAAACTCCCATATCTGCCAAAAGCTTCACGCACTCATCCCCACAAAACTCCGTACCTCCTCATTCGCTAAAAAAGCCGCATACAAAAGACTCGCCCTAATATCCTCCGCCTCAAGATCGGGATACTCGCTCAAGATTTCCATATTCGTTAAACCATTAGCAATCAAGCTTAATACCAAAGAAACCGTAATTCGCATTCCCCGAATACAAGCCCTACCGCCCATAATTTGCGGATTGAACGTAATGCGATCGAGTGGCTTTTGCATAAATTTATAATTCAAACTCAGTTTGAGATTTTTATAGCGTTAGACAGATTGTACTGCAAAAATATCGATAGATAGTTATCATGTTGAACTATGACATCATATATGGTGCTATAGTAGTGTCATGACTATCGTATCCTCCTTTCCCATTGTCATTGATACCAACGTCCTGTTTGAAGGCGTAACAAAACAAGGCAGCGCTTCTGGATTAATTATTGATGCATGGTTAGCAGGATTACTTGAAGTATGTGTTTCCAATGCCCTCGCCTATGAATACGAAGATGTTCTCTCTCGCAAAATCTCCAAACCTCGTTGGCAAAAACTTCAGCCTGTACTTGTTACATTACTCAACCAAAGTCGATTTACGATCATTTACTACTCTTGGCGACCAGCCTCACCAGACGCAGGAGACGATCTCGTAATTGACTGTGCCATGAACGCAGGCGCAACAGTCATCACTTCCAATCTGCGTGACTTTCAAAACGCCAAGGAGTCTCTAGGCTTGCAAGTAATGACTCCAGCCCAACTAATTATCAAACTAGCATCAATAGGAACTGAACCATGAGCCGATTAACCCTACGCTTACCAGATACATTACACCAACAACTAATCCATTTAGCAGAGAGCGAAGGAGTCTCTCTCAATCAATTCATTGTCTATGCCCTAACCCGTCAATCTTCCTCAAATTACACCATTCAACCAATTCCTAAACAAGAAGTCAGCCAACAACAGTCAGACTTCACTAACCTTTTGCAAAAGCTAGGAAAAGCATCACTCAGTGAAATAGAAGTTGCATTAGCAGAACGAGAAACCGTTCAACTAGAGAAAGAATTAACTCCTGAAATTATTGCCCAGTTTCAGCAACGACTCCAAAGCAAGGAAAAAGTAAAAAGGTAATAGGAGTGACTCATGGCAACCTTAACCATTCGCCTACCAGACGACAAACATCTCAGACTAAAAAAACTCGCTGAAAGCCAAGGCTTGAGCATTAATAAACTCATCGAAGAACTTTCCACGATCGCCCTAGTCGAATTTGATACCCATACCAGATTTAAATTATTAGCGGCTAAAGGCGATCGGGCGGCAGGGCTAAAACTACTTGATAAATTGGATTCTCTAACTGATGTCGAGCAGGGTCAGACAATATAACCATTATGTAAATGCAGAACAGGATGATTGGCAGCCCTAACTAACTGCTCATCGTGAGTCGTTAACAGCACCGTTACCCCAAAAGAATTTAGCTTTTTCAAAATCTTGATTACCTGCCATGCATTATCGGGATCGAGATTGCCCGTTGGCTCATCGGCAAGCAACAGGGGCGGCGTATTCACGATCGCTCTAGCAATACTTGTGCGTTGTTGTTCCCCACCAGAGAGTTGCTCAGGAAAACAATTCGCCTTATGCATTAAACCCACCATCTTGAGCGCAGGTTGAACCCGACGCTGAATTTCTTGGTAAGTGAAGCCTTGAGCCATCAGCACAAAAGCAACATTTTCGGAAACCGTGCGGCGCGGCACAAGTTTGTAATCTTGAAAGACAATACCAATCTTACGGCGCAACATCGCCAGCTTGTTACCCTTTAAACCTTTAAGATTTACCCCATTCACAATTACATCCCCATCCGTAGCCTGTTCTTCGCCATACAGCAACTTTAGCAACGTAGATTTGCCCGATCCTGAATGCCCCGTAATAAATTTAAAATCCCCTTGAAAAAGTTCGACATTCACATCGCGCAAGCCAACCGCACCATTGGCGTAAGTCTTGCGAACATTTTCCAACTTGACAACAACCGATTTTGCAGCATTAGGTTTGGGGCTATCTTGGCTCTGATCATCTTGTCTTTGATAATCTGGGCTGTGATGATTGGTGGCGCGATCGTCAGGAATCTTGGCTGGATCAGCCTTTGAAAATAAACTGAGCAATGAACTGGATTTTGTCGGCAGTTTTAGCATGGGCGATCGCTAATTCTCTCGTTAGTCGGTTATGCAATTGAGATTATACATACCAAGTCAAGCGATCGACATCAGCTATTACTCCAATCAACGTAAAAAACATAAAAAACATGAATATGTATGAATATGCTAGATTATGGCGGGTTAAAAATTTGTACTCATGCTTATGTTTATAATTTGAAATCCTTGATTAGTACCTCCTCGTCTTGCGGTATCATGAGCGAAATTCGTCAATAACTAGTAAACTTTTATTGATTTGGTACTTTTAAATAAACTACCGAAAAGCTTGCGATCGTTTCAGTCATTCTGTGGTTTCACTATGTCATTTCACTATGCCATTTCACAGTGGTGCAACAACCAAATGAAGAAGCTCGTCAACCAAAATATGTCTATTCACCAAACCAACTGAGGGGTTATCAGCAGTGGCAGCTCACAAGATACTAGTGATTGATGATAGTCGCGTAATCCGTAATATGGTGCGTGATATGCTCCCGCCAGCAAACTTTGAGGTGCTAGAGGCGGCGGATGGGATCAAAGGTCTAGAGATGATTCATCAGGCTAAGCCATGGATGATCATGCTGGATTTCTTGTTGCCGCGCATGAGTGGCTATGAAGTTTATGAAACCTTGCAACAAAGCCCAGAGCTGAGTCGTATCCCTTTAGTTTTGATGTCTGGTCGTAAGGAAGAAGTTACCAGCAAAATTTCAGAACCTTTTGAGGACAAACATTTAGTTTTTATTGAGAAGCCCTTTGAGCAGAAAGAATTAATCACCGCGATCAAGAGGGCTGTGGTCTTAGCGCAGAAGCGACCACCGATCTCAGTAATACCGATGGTCGCGGCAACTGATGCAGCAGCAACTGCCAAAATCGATGATAGTCTAGCTAAGCGAATTGAAGAGTTAGAGGCGAAGCAAAGAATCTTAGAACAACAGGTTATTTCGCAGCAAAAGCAATTTCAGCAGTTAGTTGACTTCATCAAGAAAAAGTTTAAATAGTATCTGCATATAGCCGACCTAAATCATTTGTGGCTTCGACTCCGCTCATCCATCAGACCACGCTGGCTGAGCGAAGTCGAAGCCTGTTTCAACTCATTTCGGATTGCTATATAAGAACACGAGGCGGCGCAAAGTGCCGCTTTTTGCTGTTCAAGAGTGCAGAGAACCATCGGGCATAATTGCTTCACTGAGCTTTGTATGCGTCAGTTCGGCGAGACTGAGATCGGCTTTAAGTAAGTTCGCCCCCTGTAAGTTGGCATGACTTAAATCGGCTCTTGTCAAAATAGCACCACGCAAATCGGCATTTTCAAGATTGGCTTGACTAAGATCTGCCCAGCCGAGGTCGGCTCCGCGCAGGTCAGCGCCACTTAAGTTAACGTGGGTCAAAATTGATTCGCTCAGGTCAATGCCATGTAGTGACAAGCCTTGCAAATCGGTGTCATGCAAATTGGTCTGCTCGAAGTTACGATCGCCTTTAGCATAGCGATCGAGCAGTTTGGCTTTAGTTAGGGCGGCGTGAGCAGGTAAGGTCATAAAGCGCTGTATTATTAAATGAATTATTTAGCATAGGAGTATAAATCATGGGCGAGTCAAAGCGCCGTAAGGAAGCATTAGGCGAACAATATGGCAATCCTGAACCTGTGGCTTCTTGGATTCCATTTTTGACTAAAGGTAAGGCTGCTAAATTTGTTGAGATTTCCACTCAAGCGGCTTGGTATGGCATTGGTGCAATGGTCGTAATTTGGATCACAATTCGGTTTATTGGTCCTGCTTTTGGTTGGTGGCATCTCGCCGATTAAACTATGCCCTGTCATTTATTAATCCCTGCGGCGGGTAGCGGTAAACGCATGGGAGCCGATCGCAATAAGTTGTTACTTAGTTTGCTTGGCAAGCCGATTTTGCAATGGACAATCGAAGCGGCGATCGCTTCAGAGGCGATCGCTTGGATTGGCGTAATCGGACAACCCCAAGACTATCCCGAATTTCAAAAAATTTTTAATAGGCTAAATACCAGCAAGCCAATCAGTCTGATTCAGGGCGGATCAACTCGTCAAGCTTCGGTATTTAATGGACTCAAAGCTTTACCAATAGATTGCGATCGCGTCTTGATTCACGATGGCGCGAGGTGTTTAGCCACATCAGAGTTATTTGATCGCTGCGATGTTTCCTTGGATACAATGCAAGGCTTTATTGCCGCCGTGCCAGTCAAGGACACGATCAAAATAGTTGACGGTCACACGATCGTTGATACTCCTAACCGTGATCATCTATGGGCGGCTCAAACACCTCAAGGTTTTCAAGCAGAATTAATCAAAAATGCTCACTTCAAAGCCGTTGAGTTTGGTTGGGAAGTGACCGACGATGCCGCTCTATTTGAAAAGGTGGGCTTACCTGTGCAGATTGTCATGGGTGAAGAAACTAATCTCAAAATTACGACAAAGCAAGATTTAGCGATCGCCGAATTTATCTTAAATCAGCGCCAAATATAAGAGATCCCCCTCAATCCCCTTAAAAACGGGGAAGAAGATAATTTAATTGATTCTCCCCTCTTTCGTAAGGGGCGTAAGGGGGGCTGGGGGGATCTAGGCAATTCTTAAATGGTTTCTAAGCCTTAAGCCCGCGTAATACTACTAAAAGCTCGCTATCTTCACGTTTGAAGACAGGCAGAAATTCAATATGCTTGTAACGGACGATCCCGTGAATATCGATGATGCAATAGGCGCGTTTACTACCAAATAGTCCCGCCACCCCATACTTTTTACAAACTTCTTGATTGCGATCGCTTAGTAAGGGAAACTGCAATCCTAATTTTTTGGAAAACTGAATATGTTTGTCAATCGGATCGGTGCTAATCCCAAGGATTTCGGCTCCAGCTTCCCGAAATTTTGTCCAATCATCAGCAAAGCACTGCATTTCACTCGTACAAAGAGGCGTAAAATCCCCTGGATAAAAGGCGAGGACAACGTTTGATTTACCAACATAGCGACTGAGCGTAATATCACCGCGATCGCTAGGCAAGGTGAAATCTGGAGCTTTTTGACCAATTTCGACAGACATATAATTTCCTAAGTTACCTTTGGGTTTGGGCGTTTAGACTGGAAAATAGGACTTGCTTCCTAGTCAGACATAATCTTATCAATAATCTCCCCAATAATTTCCACAATGAAACGCCCCGAAATTGATAGCAATAATCATGTATTAACGGTTGAGATACCGCCTGAGATCTATACAAAATTATTGGAGATCGTTAAATCAACTGGCAAAACTGAGTCTGAGTTAGTAATTCAGGGTTTACAACAGGTTTTAGATAAATTTGATCGGTTTGATCTTAAATTTGATCTTAAAAAAGATGATCAGGCTCGCTTTGTGGATTTAGAGATTTCTTTAGAAAAAAAACTGAAGCAATATGTGGAAAATTTAATTAGCGATCGCATTAACGAGCGCTTAGGCTCGACCGAATTTGCAGAGGGATCAAGAAAATCACATCTTGTCCCCGATCGCGCTTCTGAAGAAAAAATCAAAAATAATATGCCGATCCCTACAATTCGCCCGTTACAAATTGGCGATCGCGTGTTGATATTAGAACCTGATAGCGCCTATTACATGGCAAAGTTGCTGGTAGTGCGGACTAGCCTAATTCGAGCCACGGTGTCAACTGAGACAGGCGAGATGACATTTTTAAAAAGAGATTTACGATTTGTGGAATCTACTCAATAAGTACCTCGGCTTTTGCCTAAGCCTGTTTTCGGTTAACCATTTCAATCATTAATCGAATATTTTCGGCTTGAGTTTTGGCGGTTTCGGCTTGAGTTTGCGCGGCGATCGCCTGTTGTTTTGCCACTTCCTTAAGCTCTACCAGTTCAGCATGAAGCACCTCTAGTTTCGTTAGCCTCCAAAGCTACGCTGTGTATTTCAGCTTTGAGGTTCGGGACTTCAAGATATAGAGCCTCTATCAGCCTGCCGATCTGGTCAACCAAGTTATCTATGCGATCACCTTGATGAGTCATCCGTTCATCTAAGCGCTGCTCACGCTCTCGACTGCTCTCTATAAAGTCATCAATCTTATTTGCAAAGCGATCTAACCTTTCATCATTCCACTGCGATGTCATTTATTTAGCTCCTTTATTAAGTTACAGAGCGCTTTGCACTCTATTTATTTGGTTTGGGAAATATCTTAGGCGATCGCAACACCTTAATCATCGCTAGCCCAGTGATCCCAGCATAAATCACTCCCTGCAAAGCACTAGCCAAGACGGTAGATTTCAACATATAGCCTAGATATAATCCCAACGAGCCTAGTGATAAAGCGATCGCACTGGCAAATAACCATAATCCCCCCGCCCGAAAAGATTTCAGTAATTGCCATTGGCAAAAGCCCACAGTGCCGCCAATAATCGCAAAGTCAATCAGTAAAATAGTGATTGGTGGTAAGTTGGGGAGGTTCGATCGCAGTGATAGCGCTGGCACAAAAAAAATAAATATTAAACCCAAAGCCCAACCCACCAAGGTTAAAGGCAACCACCAACCCTCTTTGGCAAAGCGATCGCGTAAAACCAATGACTGAGCAATCGATACACCAATACTTTGCAATATTTCGTTAAGAAAGATGCGCGATCGCAGATCATAGGGATCTTGCCAAACAACGAGCGGTAAAATGGTGCTACCGCATACATTGGCAATCAACCATAGCCACCAAAAGCTCCATCCCACTTTTTTTGACATAGAAAATTAGTAGCAGATTATTGATGGATTATATAGATGGCTTATTATGTGCCATTAGACCACGCTCAAACTCAAAAAGCAAAAACTGGATTTAATAATGTCAGATACCGAATCAAATAAAGCAATAAAAAAACTGGTTGGCAAGAAAGCGATCGTTACTGGCGCAAGTAGTGGCATAGGGAAAGAAGTGGCGCTAAGACTGTTAGAATCTGGCGCACAGGTCAGCCTTGTTAGCCGTCATCCCGATCGCATTCTCTCAGAACTACCAGTCGGGAGCAATGCTAAAGGCTATGCGATTGATTTAGGGGCGATCGCGTCAGTATCGGAACAGATCAAGGCGATCGTCAGTGATATGGGTGGCATTGACATTTTGATTAATAATGCTGGCATGGCTTACATTGGTGAAATCATCGATATGCCCCTTGATGAATGGCAAAAGCTATTTGATCTCAATCTCACCAGTGTCTTTCAATGCTTACAGGCAGTACTGCCGACAATGCGATCGCAAAAAAACGGCACAATCATTAACGTGGCTTCTGTTGCAGGGAAACAAGGATTTCCTAATTGGGCGGCTTATTGCGCTAGTAAATTTGCGCTCTTGGGATTGACTCAGGCGATCGCCGCCGAAGAGCAGCCCCACGGGATTAAAGTCATGTCGATCTGCCCTGGGTCAGTGAATACTCCGCTTTGGGATACCCTTGGCGATAAAGTACCACCGAGTTTTAATCGCGAGGCGATGCTTACCCCTGCCACAGTTGCCGAAGCAATCATGACTTTAGTTAATCTTCCTGCTGATGCAGTTATCAACGATCTTGTCCTCATGCCAAATGCAGGGCTTTTTTAAAGCTAGGTCGCCCGCGAAGCGGGCGACCTAGCTTTGTTTAAACAAATAATTTTTTAATCACGATTATGAACAATACTCTCAAGCGCACGCCTCTTTACGATCTTCATGTTAATTCGGGTGCGAGACTAGTCGAATTTGGCGGTTGGGAAATGCCTGTCCAATACAAAGGGTTAGTTGCTGAACATAATGCGGTTCGATCGCAGGTGGGGATGTTTGATGTGTCCCACATGGGCAAGTTTGCCATTTCTGGCATAGGTGTTCTGGAAACTTTAAATAAACTTGTCCCGTCGAATCTTGGTCGATTGAAAGTTGGGCAAGCCTTTTATACGGTTTTGCTAAATGAACAGGCGGGAATTATTGATGATGTGATTTTTTATCGTCATGAGCCTGATGGCGATCGCGAAAATTGGTCTGTAATTGTCAATGCTTCTACTACTGAAAAAGATAAAGCATGGTTGCAACAGCATTTAGGCGATCGCTTGATCGATAATTCCGATTCTCAAACTCTAATTGCAGTACAGGGGAAAACTGCGATCGCCACTTTACAGAATCTCGTAGTTTCTGATTTATCCAAATTACCAAGACTGCGATTTGGTCATACCAATACTGACGTATTGGGCGTACCTAGTTTTGTCGCAAGAACGGGTTACACAGGTGAAGATGGCTGCGAAATCATGACTGATATCGAAACGGGTAAAGCTCTCTGGCAAAAACTTCTCGATCTCGGAGTCGTTCCCTGTGGCTTGGGTTGTCGTGACACCCTGCGACTAGAGGCAGGAATGCATCTCTACGGACAGGACATGAACGAATCGATTACTCCCCTCGAAGCGGACATCAATTGGATTATCCATCTCAAAGAGAAGGGTGATTTTATGGGGCGTGAGGTTTTGGAAGCGCAAAAACAGAATGGACTCACCCGCAAATTAGTTGGTCTAGAATTGGAAGGTCGCAACATTGCCCGTCATGATTATCCGATTCGCTATGAAGGCGAAACTGTGGGAATAGTCACCAGTGGCACGATGTCCCCTACTCTCGGTAAAGCGATCGCTTTTGGCTATGTGCCAATTGAGCTTGCTAAGAATGGACAAATTGTGCAAGTGCAAATTCGCGACAAAGAGTTTCCTGCCAAAGTAACTAAACGAAATTTTCTGTGACCATGAATTTCTTAGGCAAAGTTAATACTGAAGTTCATACTTTTGGCGGTGACAGGTGCAAAAAATTTCGCGTTTAATTTAGAAAAAGATTTAATTTTAATTCATTCAGAATGTTTTTCTAAATATTTTTCTAATTTATAATCCTCAACACATTAGGAATAGACTTTTTAAAATCTGGGAAAACTTAACAATAGGTAATTCTAACCCTCTTTTTAGATTTATACAGGTTAATCTAAATCTATCAATTAAATTATCTGTTTGATTTGTATCTGGCTTTAAAATCATTTTTAACCCGCCAAAATCTTACATATAAATACTGTATCAACAAAAATCTATGACTACTATCAAAAACGCCCTTGAGGAAATCGTTGTCTTAGAAGTGCAAGAGCAACTCAACCATCTGAATCAATCCGTAGGATCAGCGATCAACATCAGTGAAGTAGCGGCTTTTGCACTTAATCGATTACCAACCCTCTATGTCAGCACAAGCAGAGGCTGGCTACAACAGCGTAAACGCGCTCATAATGAGTTGCGACATCAAATTGTGAGTGCAGTTCAGCAAGCGCTCTTAGGGATCAGGCGCGACCCCTTACGCAAATCCACAAAAATTGCGGCAGGTAAAATTGAAACCCCCGCCCATGCTCTAGCAAAACTCCAAAAATTGTTTAATAAGCCATCTTTGTTATGGCATCAAGTACCACAGGCTTTTCAGGATAATGTTATTTCAGGAAAGCCAGACTCAGAATATGTGGGGTTAAGTATTAACGATCGCCAGCGACTGCGAGAAGTCAAAGGTTATTTACAACGTAAAGGTAGTCAGCATCAATCTCCTCAAGATTGGAGCGCTAATAAAGAATTACCCAATCCTGAGCTTAATTCATACATTCTTTCTGCTTCCTATAGTCTGACTAATGTTTTAGAAGATTTAGTCAAGCAGGAAGTCGCCAATCAATTAGTACATATGGAAGCGGTTTTGCCGCGTAAGGTCGGTGCTGATGATGTGTCAGCTTATGTCCTCAATCGCCTACCTGCGATGTATGCCACCACTGAGCAGGGTGTAACTTGGCAAACCCAAAAAGCAAAAGAGCAGTTATCTAATCAGATTGAAGTAACTGTAATTGAAGCTCTGATGACATTGAGCAAGACTCCCCGCCGTTTAGCGAGTCCGATTCCCTTGGTCAAATTTGAAGAAGATTGTGAACAGTCGATTAAGGAACTGCGTAACATTCTCCAACGCGATGATATTACATGGCGCAATATTGCGAATCTAACGGAATACGCGCTTGAACAGTCTAAGCATGGGATGATTTATTGGAAACAGCAATGGAGAATGTTGGGACAGATTTATAGTGAGTTAGCACTCCAACCAGGAGATGCCGAATTATCCCTTAGTCAAACGGTGGAAGGAGAAATTCTTGTAGTAAAAACCCATACCAAAGAGGCTTTTGGAGCGTTAGCTGATAATCCTCAAAATCTAGGTATTAGTACCTTGCGTCTATTCCCTGCGGTAATAGCGATCAAACTTGATGCGTCTTTCTTGGATTTTGCGATCGCCTATACTCGTGAAGAAATGGCTGAAGATGGAATCATTTAGCTTAGTGGATTTATTAACTATATGAGATCGGATTTATCGCAAATGATTTTTATTACTGATATCAAACATAAGGTACGATCTGCTCAATATGAGGCTTTAAAAGCTGTGAATACGGAGCTTATTAATCTTTATTGGGAAATCGGTAAATCTATTACCGAAAAGCAATCGGAGAGTTGGGGTAAGGCAGTAGTTGAAACCTTATCTAAGGAATTACAAAAGGAATTTCCTAAAATTAGTGGATTCTCAGAATCTAATCTTTGGTTAATGTCACAGTTTTATACAGAATATCAACCTGTAGAAATTCTCGAACCATTGGTACGAGAAATAAGCTGGAGTAAACATATTGCGATTTTAAAAAAGTGTAGAAATACTCAAGAGCGCCAGTTTTATATTTTAGCGACTAAGAAATTTGGCTGGACAAAAAATGTTTTGATTCATCAGATCGAGAATAAAACCTTTGAGAAATATTTGCTTAATCAGACTAATTTTGATCGTACTTTATCGGAAAATATTAAAAATCAAGCTGGTTTAGCCGTAAAAGATGAATATGTTTTTGATTTTTTAGAGCTAGCGGATGAACATTCTGAATATGAATTGGAGCAAGTTTTAATTCAAAATGTGCGTAGTTTTTTATTAGAAATTGGACATAATTTTACTTTTGTTGGTAATCAATATAGATTAGCGGTTGGTAATAAAGAATACTTTATTGATTTGTTGCTATACCATCGGCAATTACAATGTTTGGTGGCGGTGGAGTTGAAAATTGGGGAGTTTCTACCAGAGTATAAGGGCAAAATGGAGTTCTATATTTCGGTGCTGAATGACACGGTGAAGCTGCCCCATGAGAATAATGCGATCGGGATTATTATTTGTAAAAGTAAGGATCGCACGATTGTGGAATATTCTCTGAGTACGGGTAATTTGCCGATTGGGGTGGCGACTTATACTACTTCTAATTCTTTGCCTGATGAATATGTGAGGCTGTTGCCTAGTGTGGACGAAATATCTGATAAGATTAATGAATATTTCAGCTTGAAATGACTTGATGGGAATGGGGGAAGCGACAAATTAGGGGGTATGAGGCGATCGCTTGACACTTAATATAGGCATAATGAGACTAGCCGATAATTTCACTACATATAAAGTTTGATGATCGTCAATAAGCTCGAACCAAAGCAGGCATTAAAAAAAGAATATTTGAAGGTTAAGCCCGATCGCGAAAGTTTTGCGGCGTTTAAGGTTCATTTGGCTCGGCTGCTTGATTTGTGTGATAGCCAAAAGGATGAAGAATTTAATAAAAATTTGCTGAGTGATTTTTTAAAAAAGAGCTTTTATGGCGATCGATATTTCATTAATACTAAAGGCAAAAGTGAGCTGGCGCTCGCTTTTGCCCATCCTTCGATGGTGCTGTTAAAGGCGATGATGATCGTGAATTTATCTGAGGCTATACTTCATACTTGGAGGGAAAAGCAGTTCAAGTTTATCAGGTCTAATTTTAAATAAGGGACCTTTTTCTGATACAAGCACTTTATTCGTTTTCCCCTTACTCGTCTTCTTAATAAGATGATCAAGAGTAATTATTCCCTGTTCTAGCAATAAATCAAACTGAGATACAATAGGACTGCGTGTATGTTCTATTTTTGTAAAACAGAAATACTCAACTTCATTAATAGTAACGGAATCAGCGGCAATCCAAAAGGTCTCCTTATGCTTCTTTTTGAGTTCAGCATGAAGTGTCGCTAATTGCCAAATCGCAAAATCACCAATTTTTAATTCTTGACTAGTTTCAATAAGTTGATCCAACTTTGCATCAATTCTTAAAAATAGCCCTTGGGAATTAGGCTTCAAAGTACTGACTGTACAGTAAAGCTTGAAATCATCTCCACGCTTATACCCAAACTGATTAAGAATTTCTGCTGAACTCTTGAATTTACTAAGATTCCAATCTGGAACTTTTGCAAACAATGTTTTACGGTTTCCTCGTTTGTCGCGAAATGATTTCAACTCAATACCTTTATAATCTGGTTCTTGGCGAGAGTTCATCGCAATACCTAACAAAGTTTCCAATGTCCGCCCAATTGCTGTATCATCTGTTCCAATAGCCTGAATTTGTCCACGTGCAGCAATTGTTCTAATTTTAAGAAGTAATTCTTGAGCAACTTTGTTTGCACTTTGACTAATACTACGGATCAGATCTGCAACTGGAGTAACAATTATTCCATTCAGAATTTGCTCAATATCCAGTTTTGTTAGATTAAGAACATATAGTTCCATCTCAAACACAAAAATACCAAGTATATCGTTGGTATCAGCATATTTCTTTAATCCAGTGAACCAGATACGTGGATCGCCATTTTTGGTGATAGGACGATACAAAGAAGCCTGACTAGAAATAAATCCATTTTCTGATGCAATATGGGAGCGTATAATTTGTTTGTGTTGTGGTCCTTGTCCCTGCGTACCGTAATCATGAATACCACGCTCATATAGAAAAAGTCTGAATGGAGCTGTTGCATCCATAATAGATTTTTGTAAGCCCGTAGCTGTAGGCATCAAGAAACACATCTCGATGTTTTCACCAGTTAAGATTTTGATGTTTTTTTCTTCTAAAAGATTAAATGGTCTCATCAAGTTAACTAGCCTGTTTCTCTAGATTTTGTGACACTTGACAAGGTTGCATAGTCAATTTGAGCGCTTTTTTAAGAAGTTCAAATATTTTTTTTCCGACTGCTTCAGCCATTAATGGTGGTACTGCGTTTCCCACTTGTGTATATTGAGGAATTTCAAATCTCCGACGTAGGCTACCAGTTGTTTCTTTTGCTCTAAAAATAAAACTATCAGGAAATGACTGTAGCCTCGCCATTTCTCGTACAGACATAGTTCGAGCTTCGTTAGGATGAACAAAATCATCTGGAAGAGATAGAACAGTTGGTGAAGGAGAATCCCATTTTAATGGACGCTGACTATGCTTTTTCGTCGAAAGACTCATCACCCGTTCCAATAATTCCTCTATATCTTTTCCCAAAATTTTCCCGTCAGGGGCTTTTGCTGGCAATTTTATCTTAACTATTTCACCTTGAATTAGTTGTTTTCTCTCAGGAGCAGATAAAGAGGAGTTTGCTGCTACATTAAAGATTTTTACTGGCACACCATATTTTTGAAATATCTGGTACAACCTAAACCTATCAGCAATATTTTCTGAATGGTTACGCAAACCACTATTTTCTAGTGTATGTAGTTGTATAGATTTAACGATTTGCGGTGACATCCAACTAAAATCCTCACGCATTAGCCTTGCATAGGAAGCACTGGGAGAATTGTAACGATTATCTTTAGCTGACAAAGCATATTTACTACCTTTTAAATCCCACAATGCATCACGAACAGTAAGTGGTTTTTCGCAAGTAGTAACTGGAGCTAAAGTTGGTCGTTTATATCCAATCGCTGGTGGCTCAATATCAAAAGCCGATTTCCAAAATCCCTCCCATATTTCGAGGTTAAGTTTGTCTGCAATATCAGAGCGAATACCTAAAATCATGACACGAGGTCTATACTGCGGAACACCAAAATGCATAGCATTTACTTCAACAAGTTGAGTCACGTAACCTGACCATAATTCATGTAAAGCCGAATTGATCTCGTCAATTGGAGCTTTTTCACCATGCTTATTAAAATTTTGTTTTATACCCAAAACATTTTCAATCAATACAGCTTTAGGGTGTAACCTCTCAACCATTTCTAAAAATTGCCAAGGCAACTGATTGCGTAAATCTCTAGGATTTCTTTTCCCTGCCATTGAGAATCCTTGACAAGGTGGACCACCTGCAATTAGGTCAATACCTTCGCTTTCAAGGTTCTCCATTATGTTTATATTCTCAAGAACCGCGCTCACTTCATTAACAATTAACTTACGACGAAATTGCTCTTCAATATTTAGGTTATTGTATGTAATCCACTCATCTTGAGACTTTATTCGACTTATGAAATTATGATAAAATGTTTCAGCAGCCATAGGTGACTTTTCAACTGCCAACAACAATTTAAAACCTGCTTTTTCAAGCCCTAATGAGAGACCGCCACATCCAGCGAATAAATCTATATATTTCATTTCCTAATACTACATCAAACCTACAATTTAGTATAAACAGAGAAAATATCCTTTACAACTTTTGCATGATCGCTGTTTGATTTGGGTAACAGGTGATCGGGTTTTGTGGATGGTGAGGGTGATCGCTGTTTGATGTTGAGATTTAGGCGCTCGGGTTAGTGGGTGGGTGAGTGGCGATCGCCATGCTGATACGAATGAATTGGAAAAGGCGATCGACGATTTAGTTTATCAACTTTATGGGTTGACAGAAGAAGAGATTAAAATAGTAGAAGGAGAGAGGTGACAAGGAAAAAGATAAGATATAGATTATTTAAAATCACAGAAGACAAATTATTATGGTGAACCAGATGATTCAACTACCAATAACCCTAGAGCAACTGATTACAACTGTAAAACAACTACAACCTAGCGATCGCGCCCAAGTAGCCAAAGCCTTAATTCAAATAGAATTAAAATCAGACCTGACAAACTTACTTGAAGAACTGTATAGCCAACCACCTATAGATGAAATTACAGATGCCGAAATTATGAACGAAATTAAAGCTGTACGCCAGCAATCAAGAAACTAAACATGAAATTTCGAGTAGTCATAGATACAAACATTTGGATTCGCATCCTATTAAAAGGACGAATTACACTCCCAATCTTAGAAGCATTTAATCAAGATAAATTCCAATTAGTTATGAGCCAAAGCCTTTTAGATGAACTACATGAAGTATGGAACCGACCACGATTAAGCAAATATATCGACCGAAATCAAGCCATACGCCTAGAGCAACAGTTAAAAAATCGTGCAATCTGGATTGAACCAAAAACAATCCCCCCTTATTGCCGAGATCCCAAAGATTTACCCGTATTAGCTACCGCCATTGATGGCAAAGCAAAAATCATCGTATCGGTCGATGACGACTTACGAGCCGATGAAGCCTTGAGAGAAGCAATGGCATTATATTCCATCGAATTATTAGGAGTTAATTCTTTCCTGAAATATTTAGGGAAATCTGAAGAATAAGTCTAACGCTCACCTGCTAAAAAAGCGATCGCCATGCTGATACGAGCGAATTAGAAAAGGAGTGCGATCGCCTAGTTTACAAACTCTATCAACACAAGAATACACAGCAATTAAAACAGAATAGGAGGTAAAAACAATGACACTCGCCGAAATACTACCCGCCGCCCGAAAACTCACTGTAACAGAAAAAGTTAAACTAATTCGGATTCTTGCAGAAGACCTAGATACACTTGAAGACATCCAGACACCAAAAACCTTAAAAGATAAAAACTTATCCAAAGCAGTTACAACAAAGAGTAAAAAACAACGCCCATTTGGTTTATGTGTTGGAGAATTTGTCGTTCCTGAAGACTTTGATGCACCGCTACCAGAAGAAATTTTGAATGCTTTTGAAGGAAAATGAAAATTTTATTAGACACACATATTTTTCTGTGGTTTATTAGTCGCGATCAACGATTACCAGCAGATATGCAAGAAATCATTCAAGATCTAGACAACGAAATTTATCTAAGCGTTGTTTCGACTTGGGAAGCCATTGTCAAATATCAATTAGGCAAATTACCTTTACCAGAATCCCCTGAAATATATTTTCCTAAACACTGCGATCGTCATCAAATTCTAAATCTTGATCTCGATCGAGCCAGTGTAACTCAACTAGCTAAACTCCCACCTTTACATCGAGATCCCTTTGACAGAATGCTTATTTGTCAAGCCATACAAAATGATATGGCGATCGCCACAGTAGACGAAGCAGTTCGAGCTTATCCAGTCAATTTACTTAAACTATGACAAACTACTAAAAAAGGCGATCGCCATGCTGATACGAGTGAATTAGAAAAGGCGATTGATCGCTTAGTTTACAAACTCTATCAACTCACCTATGACGAAGTAAAAATCATCGACCCAGAATTTGAACTAACAGAACAAGAATACACAGCAATTAAAATGGAGTAGAGATTATGACACAACAACTATCACCAATCTTACAAAACTTACGACATCAGATGGAAATACTCTATCAAGATAGATTAGATAGTCTAATTTTATTTGGTTCACAAGCTAGAGGAGATGCAAATGTAGATTCAGACATTGATATTTTAATCATGTTAAAAGATGACATTGACTCATGGACAGAAATAAAAAGAACAGGAGGTATTATTTCGCAAATATGTCTAGACAACAGCATTCTAGTAAGTAGCTTATTTGTATCTGTAAAACAGTTTATAACCCAAGATACAGCGGCTCTTCTGGGTTTAAGGGGATAAGAAAAGCTAATGAGAAAGACAGGCTAATAA
>JBAXTW010000098.1:0-17564 GCA_037129985.1 Pseudanabaena sp. ELA645
CCTTCTTTATTCCTTCATTATACTATAATCTTCGTATTAAGTCAAGGTCGCACCCCTTTATGCAAAACATGAGCCATGTATTGCTATTGCTAATTTTAGAACTGGGTTTGTGCAATTCTATGATTTCCAAGAGAAGGGTTTAGTTCGGAGTGGAGACCTTGTTAGATTGCAATAGAAAAAATCAGCTAGCTTAAAATCACTATGTTGACGAACTTTTCTTGTTTGCAATCTCTTTTTCAGCGAAGTATCTTGGATTATTTTAAAGGCGATTGCGCTTATTGAAAAAAGATAAGAATTTGGATATAAGTACCTAGGCGAAATAAATATAAAACCCAAAAACTTGTGGCGCACGCTGTGTGTGCCACAGGTTTTGACTCTGTTTTTTAGTTATATTTAGCAGGTTGTTTAAGGCGATCGCCTGTCTCTGCGCTAGAATATTTCAAAAACTGATATGTCAAATATTTCCAGCGATCGCCTTCAAAATATTGCTAAACCCAAAAAAACTAAAACTAAACGTATTTCCAAGCGAAAACGGTTTTTTAAATGGCTAGAATGGCGGTTTGCTACGCCAGAATTTATTGGCGGAGTATTTACGGCGCTGACGATATTTTTCTTTATGGCGGCAACTAATACCCTTGCAGGTTGGTTGTATTTGATTAGTGGGGTGAGTTTTGCGCTATTGATTGTGGGGGCGGTGATGCCCAAGCGCTTACTAGCGGAGATGGTGGTAACGCGATCACAGATTGATCCAGTCAGCGTTGGCGATGATCTATGGGTGGATTTGACAATTCAAAATACAGGGCGGACGGAAAAGCGGTTACTGGAAATTCGCGATATTTTGCCAGAGAATCTGTCAAATATTTTAGAGCAGGAAGTAGTAATCGAAGCGATCGCCCCACTTCAGGAATATCGCTGGAACTATGAAGTGAAAACAGCTAAACGAGGAGTGTTTGTATTCCGTTCGACAGAAATTGCGACAGCAAGTCCATTGGGGCTATTTCGGAGTAGACGGGCTTGTCCATCAGGGCAGAAAGCGATTATTTATCCCACTGTCTTACCCCTAGAGCGTTGTCCATTAGTTGACCAATTAGGGCGTGATACTAGTCCCCGTCAATATAGCGATGAACATAACTACAACAATGCGACAGAAGGATTAACCAAAACCTTGCGTCCATACCGATGGGGTGATCCTACGCGATTAATCCATTGGCGGACTAGTGCTAAGTTTGGAGAGTTGCGAGTAAGAGAATTGGAAGTTACTATTGGTGGTCAGGAAGTAGCGATCGCTCTTGATACATCTACAGGATGGACGGAAGTATCCTTTGAGGAAGCAGTTGTCGCTGCGGCTTCGCTCTATTTCTATGCTCAAAAATCGAAATTGAGTGTCAGACTCTGGACTGCGGAAACAGGGATTGTCCAAAGCGATCGCGCTGTCCTCGAAACCTTAGCGGCGGTATATATTGCGGATAAATCTATAGGCGACAATGAACTTCTCAAAGATCTTCCCGATCTGCCTGTAGTTTGGCTGACCCATCGCAACGATAGTATTGCCTATCTACCAATGGGAAGTCGCTGGGTCTTATGGCAATCGATGACAGCCGTATTAATTCCCAATCAGCGATCGCTAGGTTTGACGATTGAGAGCATTACCGATCCCAATGATGGGAATTATCGAGATTTGCGATCGCAACTTCAAGAATCTTTATAGTGTTAAAAGTTAAAAGTAAAGATAGGCGGCGCGAAGCGCCGCCTATCTTTACACTTTTTTTAGAAGACAATGCCAAAACCATATCAAAATATTCCCATTGTTGATTGTCAGGAGCCACTAGTTGCCATTCCTGAGCATGTTCTGAAAATCATTCCACATCCCTATATATCTTTGGGCGCACCCTATGGCGATCGCTCTCCTTTTTTTCTGCGTGAGGGCATTTTAGCAAGATTAGAAAAATCACAAGCCTATCTCCAAACACTGCGACCCCATTGGCAAATTGCTGTTTTTGATGCCTATCGTCCTATCCCTGTGCAACGATTTATGGTGGATTACAGTTTTACTCAATTAGTAGAAAGTCGGGAGTTAGAAGTTAATGCTCTTTCTGAAGCACAAAAAAATTTGCTGATGGAAGAAGTAATCAAATTTTGGGCGGTTCCTAGTCACGATCCGAAAACGCCACCGCCCCATAGTACGGGTGCGGCGATCGATGTGACTTTATATAGTAAAGAACATAATGGGGAGCTTCTAGAAGTGAATATGGGTTCGCCAATTGACGAAATCAGCGATCGCTCTATCCCCAATTATTTCGCGACTTTTCGCAATGAACAAGCAGTAAATTTTAATCGCGATCGCCAGTTATTAAATGAAGTCATGACCCATAGCGGCTTTCAGCGACATCCCAATGAATGGTGGCATTTTTCCTATGGCGATCAACTTTGGGCTTGGACTAGTCACGAGAAATCTGCGATTTATGGTGGTGTTGGCTGACCAATCCATAGAGGCTGCCGAGCAGATACCAAAGCAACATACTGATGCGCGGTTCATAAATTACCAAGTCTAGCCACCCTGAGAGGAAAAATAAAACTATACCGATCGCAGTCATAATCATTAGTCCTTCGGTTTCTTTCGCGATCGCCGATTTAAGGCAAAGCCAAATTGTCCAAATAATGATACTGAAAAATCCGATGAGGGCGGGAATCCCAGAGCCAACGGCGATCGCTAAGAATAAATTATGCTCATGGGGCAGTCCGCGCAAATCGTAGCCTACAGATTGAGCGATCGCACTAAAGTTGCGTAATCCCCAACCTTGGATCGGATGTTGCGCGATCAACGACAAAGCAAATTGCCAAACATTGAGACGGTCAGCCGTGGAAGCATAGTCTCCCAATTTGGGATCGACGGTACTGGCTAAACGATTGACAAATCCTTCGGGTAATAGCGATCGCAATGTTTCACCGCCCAAGCCAAATTTTTGACCAAATACCGCCCACGCAATCACCAAGAGGATCAAGCCAAATCCGCCGACTAACTTCCACTGACGGTAATAGAGCGCCATAAATACTCCTCCCAACATCGCCAGTCCCCATGCATTACGCGAACCAGTGAGAATCAGTACAGCAGTCCCCAAGGCGATCGCTACAATTGCAATCCATCTTTGTGATTGAGAAATAGCTTTGACTTTACCAATCCCGAAATGAAAAGCGATCGGCATTAAAGTTAACAGATAAATCGCAGTTTCGTTAAAATGTCCAAAAAAGGATTGAATACGGCGATCAGGACTAAACCCCATCGGGATTGGATAACTAACAAAAATCACCTTGGGAAATATCCAGTCAGGGCGATCAATCATAGCTTGCAAAATCCCAAAACTACTCACAAGAATGGAACTTAGCACCAATAACCATAGAAAATGGATGAATTGAGCAGGGGTACGCACAATATAGCTAGTACTAGCGGCTAAGAGAAAATAGGGTAGAAAATTAGCTAATCCCCCTGCGGCGATCGCGGGATTAAAAGCAATTAGCGTTGTAAAGATCATCCAGAGTGATAGCCCAAAATATGCCATGCTAACGGGTGTAGCGATCGCTCTCCAACCATAGCGAAACAGCACCCAGAAGCCTAATATGCCACCAAAAAATGGCATAAAGACATTACTAATCGGCATAAAAATGGCTACAAACTGTAGCCATTTCCATTCTTGAGACAAAGATTTATCTGTGGTTGATTTCCAGAGCATTCTATTTAGTCAAAGGTAATAACCCATGTACCAATGAGAGGAGATAAAGTTCCAATTCCATCATTTCGCACAACTCTGGCATTAAATTTATAAAAACCGCCAACATCTGGATTTCTAACATAAGATAGAACGACTTGTAATGGCGTTCCTGCGGGAATATCCTCTTTAGGAACGATAGTAAGTCGGCGACCTTCTTTATCCCAAGTTGATGATTTGACTTCTAACTCCCTTCCTCCCTCTTTACATTTACTTGCTACTCTCAACTTGATTTCCGAAGTGTCAAAGTTGCCATTGTTCTCATTGAACTTATTGTAATTTCCATTGTAAGTGATGAGAATTTCGGAAATTTTGAACTTTTGGCTGTCCACTTTGAGATAGTAGCGATCACTACGACCACTGACACCTGAATCTAGGCAATATTCAAGCGCTGTTTCATCTCTGTTGCCAAATAAAATAATCCCTGAATTGGTCTGGGCGCGAACAACGGAGGGGGAAACAACAGCACAGGCTAGAGCTAGACAGGACAGGATACCGAACTTTTTAATCATTTGGATCTTCATAAATATTACGCGGTAGGAAACAGGGGTTTAAGAATATGCTAAGCACTAATCATTCTGACGAAGTTTGACAGCAAATGTATCCCATGAGTGGATGATTTTTCGGGATGAAACTGCACAGCCATCACATTCTCTTTGGCGATCGCCACCGTTACCTTTTGAGTGCCGTGGGTTGTGGTCGCCGCAGTTACTGATGCATCAATGGGTGCAGTGTAGTAGGAATGCACGAAATACATCCAAGGGCTAGTCCCCAAGTCTTGCCAAAGGTGGCAATCAGATTGAGTTAACTCTAGCTGATTCCAACCCATGTGGGGTATGGTCAGATTCGGCTCAGGGTGAAACCGCTTGACTTGACCACGGAAAATACCTAAACCTGCTTCTTGCCCCTCCTCACTGCTTTCAAACAGGATTTGCATCCCTAGGCAAATTCCTAAAAAAGGCTTTCCTGAGGCGATCGCTTCATAAATTGGTTTCTCTAGGTTAGTCGCTCGTAATTTTTGCATGGCAGGATCAAAAGATCCCACTCCTGGCAAAACAATGGCATCGGCGGCGGCGAGTTCTTGAGGATTATTAGTGACAATCGGGGTTGCTCCTGCTAGCTCTAATCCTTTGCAGGCTGAGTGCAGATTGCCCATGTCATAGTCGATTACTGCCACAACTGGCATCAATATTACTCCTGATCCATAGTCCAACAGGAGGAACTTTAAGGTTCCTTGCAGGTTCTTAGGTGATTATAATGTCTTACAGCACTAATCGCTGAAGCAAAGCTCAATATTTTTGTTGAAGGCTCTGAAATTAGTCGGGATCAACATTTTCAAAATTTATTGAAAGTTGCAGAATCTACTGAAGAAACATAGTCAAAAAGTTTAGGAAGAGGGTTTAGGATGGCTGTTGGTAAGTTAGTGATTAATCAGGTTTTATTCGCAATACCATGCGTATTATTTGGCGCGTTATCTGGTGTCTTTGTGGCGATTCCCGCAGCGATCGCTGAAGAGGCAATGATTTTCATCCCCCAACAGCCCGTTGAGCCTAGTCTATGGTGGAAGAAGGAACGCTTAGAGCAAGGCTGGGTAGATAATATTCAGGTTGATTCCGACGCGAAACAAGTAATCGTAGTTATTAATCCGAGCAGGTGGTTGGCTGCTGACTATTTGCAACGTTTTAGTTTCCTATTTAAATTAGGTACTGAGGCGCGAACCCAAAACTTCAATTTAATATTGCATAATCGCCGTGCTGAAAAAATTGCTGAGTATAGTACTCAATCTGACCGTTGGCGTATAGATCCTAAATCTCTAGGTGCAGCGCCTTTTCGGGTAGTCGCTCCCACAATTTTTCAGCAACAGTTTTAGTCTTTTTTGTGAGAGTAGTACCCTGCGGGTACTACTCTCACAACATTTTGGATCGCTATAATTGCAAAACTAGATAAATTTTTCCTGTTACTGAATTAGCCGATCGCCATTTCAAAATCACTTTTTCGATTTCAGCGATCGCCGTAGCATCTTTTAATGTCGAATTTTGATTTTTTAGCGATATATTGCTGATGCGATCGCCCGAAACATCTAACTCCAAAGCGATCGTCCCTGAATCAAATCTAGTAATACGCTGTGATTGAATATAGCGCACTAAATCAGTAGTTATATCACTAGGTAATTCCGATTGAATCTGTAAAACTTTAATGTTAGTGGTTATGGCTGTATTAGAATCCGCAGCACGAGAAGTTGTCGATGGAGCCGCAATCTTTGCCGATGGAGCCGCAGGTTTTGCTGATTCAGCAATAGTACCCATTGGAGATGTGTCTTGACTAGAAGATTCTAATCTTGGCGATTGCTGGACTGGCGAATTAACTGATTTCTGATCCGTTGGATTTTTTTGTTCGGTATTAACACGACCCGTAATAATTGGTTCAGGCGCGATCGCGCCTTTATCAGTTCTCTCACGACTTTTTGCAATTTGATTTAAGCCTTGATTGGATTGCGAAGTTCTAGCAGCAGAATTTTCTTTTGGTTCAGCAGGATTACTCGAAGATGGGATTTGCCTTGGTGATTTTAATGAATCTTTATCTTTTAGATTACTGCTTGAGTCACTTTTGGAATTATTTTCTAATTTGCTATTGGAACTAGCAGATGGCGCATTTGCGGATTTCTCAGGAGCGCTTTCAGTAACTATTTTGGGAGCAATCTCAGGAGCAGATGCGGCGGGAGTGGAAGCGAGTTGATAACTGGGTTGTTCACGCGAAATTAGGCGAATTGTGCCGATGCTAACTCCGATGATCGCGATCGCGGCTGCCATAATCTTGAGCCAATTAGGAGTAAGGCGACGCACTTCTAGTAAGAGATTGGGCAGAATTACAAACTCATTGGCACATAGTTCCAGACTTTCGTATAGATCAAATAATTGTAAAGTTGAAAGTTTGATTTTTGATAATTGGGGAACGGCGATCGCATGGTCAAGGCTATCAAAATCATCTTGAGCAAGCCAGCGATCGCAATAGTTAGTAACAGCTTCGATTAAATTGGTGATTTGTTGCTGATTGCCCTTGATAATTTTCTTGCTATAAGACAATTTCAGCCGAAACTGTAAATTTTGCGCCACAATTTGTGATTGCCAATCAGACAATGGCGATCGCTCTGTCCAGACTTCTAACAGACAGGTTGGTAATTCGTAGCGTCGGCTTACTTTAGTTGACAAGGCGTGTAAGTTTTTTCAGTTAAAAATTTTGCTTCCGCACAAACTTGAATTAATTATATCAAATTGTCATGCGCAGCAGATCTTCACTAAAGATAAATCAAGGATTAAAGTTAGTGTTAAGATCCAAATGGTTGGATATACCAGAGATAACAAGTCATGTTAGCCACAGAAACTTCTACTCAAAGCGATGTAAGGCGATCGCTAATCGAAGAAATCGAACAAACTTCAGATTACCTATTGGGTGAAGTTTTAGATTTTCTTTTATTTGTGAGGGCAAAACATTCACAAGAGCATTTGGATATTAACGTCGATAGTCATGAAGAGGATTATGAGGATATTGCCGATGCTAAAGCTGCCCTCGCATCTATTAGTTCTGAAGGTACTATCTCTTGGGAAGCGCTAAAAGCTGAGATTGGAATATGAGATATTGCATTGAGTTTGTTAAGCAATCTGCCAAACAGCTAAAATATCTACCTACTGAAGAACAGCAAAAGATCAAGATTAAGATTGATGCCTTAGCCGATATCCCACGTCCAGATGGTGTGGTCAAGCTAACAGGTGAAGATAATCTCTATCGCATTAGAGTTGGGAACTATTGCATTATCTACTCTATTCAAGATAATCAACTACTTGTTTTGGTTTTGAAGATAGGGCATCGGAGGGATGTTTACCAGTAATTAGCAAAGGTGATTTGATTGATTTAGCAATCTTTACTGACTGCGCTCGAATAGGGCGACCCAGAGGCGACGCGATCCGATTTGGGAACTGTAAAATAGCAAGTCTATTAATAATTTTAACGCTAATTTTTGAATTGTGTCAGGTTGCGCTTGATCTTCTTCCGCCATCCGTTCTTGATAAAGCTGATTAAAGCGATCGAGGTAATCGCCCAAGATTGGTTCGCGGTAGGGGGGACGCTTGAGTGCTGTACTTTTTTCTAATTGGGCTACGGCATTGCGGATCGCGAATTGTTGCTGGGCGGCGAGAGTACAACTAATTAGAGTCATCGCTCGCGCCTCATCCACATCGAGTTTTTTGCGTCCCTTGCCTTTGCGTAATGGGCTAGCTTGTCGTAAACGCCAAAGAGTAATGCGATCGCCTAAAAGTTCTTCTAATCCCAATTTTTCGGCAACCGCCAGCATTTCATCGGAGCCAAGCCCCGTTAATGCTTCGATCGCCAGCAGCACTAAATCTAAATGCGCTTTAATCGCCTGTAATTGTGGCAAGTCGGGATTATCAAAAGAAGGGGCAGGCTGAGTATTCATAATTCTGCATTATTTGATTTAACTTGTGGCAATGGGGGCAATGGCAGAGGGCGTTGCTTACTTCTCACTTTTTCAACTACTTCGCCACTGGAGGCACTTCGCGCTCGACCTTGGACAGCCCATGCTTGCATAAAACTAATCTGTTCTCTAGCGGTGCTAGCTAATGGGTATGTTTCTTTAATCGCGGCGATAATATCATCGGTAATTACATCTCGCTGCTCATGGAAAGCCCGATACATTCCCTCCACGATCGCTTGTTCTATTTCGGCTCCACTGAATTCCTTGGATATTTCCGCCATTTGCTCAACATCAAAACTGCGTAACTCCATCGGGCGAAAGCGTTTAAGATGCAATAAAAATATTTCTTTACGCTCTTTATAAGTGGGTAAATTAATAAAAAATAATTCATCGAAGCGCCCTTTTCGTAATAGTTCAGGTGGCAAAGCATGAATATTATTCGCGGTCGCCACCACAAATACAGGGCTAGATTTTTCCTGCATCCATGTTAACAGAGTTCCCAATACGCGCTGACTGGTTCCCGAATCGCCCATACTATTCGCGATACCGCCAAACGCCTTATCAATTTCATCAATCCAGAGAATGCAAGGTGCAAGGGCTTCGGCTAATTGAATTGTCTGGCGAGTGCGGCTTTCCGACTGCCCAACTAAGCTGCCAAATAAACGCCCCACATCTAATCGCAATAATGGTAAACGCCAGAGATTGGCGATCGCCTTAGCACAGAGACTTTTGCCCGTACCTTGAATTCCCAACAACAAAACGCCGCGTGGATTCGGCAACCCAAACGCCCTCGCTTCATCGGAAAAGGCTTGCTGACGCTGCATTAGCCAAAGTTTAAAATTATCTAAACCACCAATACTATCGAGCGTTTCGCTAGGGGTAAAAAACTCTAAAAACTCGGTTTGACGAATTCTCTTTTGTTTTTCAATTAGAACCCGATCAATATCCGATTCATTCAAATAATGCTTCTGTACCATCGATTTGGACAGCGTATGACAAATGCGATCGCGAGTCATGCCCATACAAGCTTTAATCAATTGTTCGAGGCTATTCCCCCCCATCCGTAACTGTTCCGATGGAACCATTTGTTCAATAATATTCCGAATTTCCAACGTTTCGGGCAATGGAAAATAAAGCACAGAAATCTGCTCTTCCAGTTCTGTCGGCATTTCTAATAATGGACTTAACAAAATTAAGGTTTTGCGCGAGTTGCGAAAACTTCGATAGAGATTCCTGAGTTGACGCACCAAAATCTCATCGAGGCGCTGTGAGGCGAGGCGGCGATGCAAATCTCTAAATACATAAATCGTGGCAGTTTGGCGATCGCTATTTTCGACAATTTGCAACGCTTGCAATAAATTATTTTTAGCTTCTTGATTATGCTCAAACCCCTTTACCATATCGTAATAAAGGACTTGACGCGGCGGACCGCACTCCTGTGCAACTTGAGCGATCGCCTTTTCGGCACGTTCTTCTTCCCATGTGACGATATATATAATCGGACATTTAGATCGAATCAGTAAACTAAGTTCTTCTTGAAAATTAAGAGATTTCATTATGGTTTAAATTGATCTAAGTTAATTATTCCTGTCCTTAAACCCTCCATAATGATGTAGGGAGGCATCATGGCATTAGTGAAGCGGAATCGATAATATCGTTCAACCCCCTTTTTTTCAAGAATCTTGCCTCTAGCATCCTCGCAAAATTGATTAAGCTGTCGATTAAAAGCAGAAGTTGTCGTATATTCCTTACCTACAAGTCTTGACAATGGATCTCTAACATCTACCGCTCGAAAACAGCCCGTCTCATCTTTTTGGGCTAAAGCACAAGCTAGCAAGACTTTTGGATAAATAGTCTCTTGTCTAGAACTAAAAATTGAAGTCGAATAAGTACTCATAATACTATGTTGAGCATTTTCGCAAGCCTGTTTAATTGCTTTAGATAAATGATTTACATTGACATTTGAACTGTTTTCCCGTATTGCCGACTGAACAGCATATAAAGATAATAAGTGAACGTAATTTGGCAAGCCTTGAGCAAGAAAAACGATCGCTTGGATTACTGTCTGATCCATTGTCATCAATAGAAGTTCTAGCCCTTTCCGAATAATTTCTGTTAGCTCATCAGGTGACATTCTAGGCATTTGAATCTGAATCAAGGCTCTTTCGATGGATAAATGTTCGGCAATTAAGTCTTCTACAGCATTAGCCACTCCTACTAATATAATCGTGGCATTAATAGAATGATCAGAGATCGTCTTAATCGTATCAGCCATAAAAGCTGTGAAGTAGGGATCGCGATTAACTCTATCCATCTCATCGACAATAATGATTGCGGAACCAGTTATTTGACGTTGGAGACGAACGCGAATGAACTCTGGATTGATTTGATGCGGTTCAAAATCCAAGGTCTGTGTATTTTCAAGCTCTAAAAAAATCTTGTGCCAAAGTTGATCAAATCTATCTTCAGTATCACAATTGACGATAACCGACCTGAATTGATCTTGAAATCCTCTTAATCTTTTCAGTAACACGTTGGCAAGGGAGGTTTTGCCCACGCCTCTCTCTCCAAACAAAATTGCGTGCTGCCCACGCTGACTGACTGCACCAATAATTCGATTAAGTTGATTAACCCTTCCCGCAAATAAAGCTTGATTGTCAATCGGGGCGCTGGGAGTAAAAACCTGCCCTGACTGCATAAATCGCACCATCATATCTGGTGTTTCTGATGTTTCTGAGCTTGCCATTGACTCAATACCTAATCTCTGAAACTTCTTCTGTCTAGAATATACTATTTCTAAACGCAGTTTAACTTTTTGACTACGATCCTAACAAGTTAACGTGTAATGTGAGGTGTCAACAATATTTTTGTGGGATTTCGGGTCCAAGACTTTAAAAGAAATCATCGTTGACTACTTGTCTATGAGGTGTGGGCAGCGATTTTAAATGACTGAGAAATTGTAATAACTCATCATTAGTTAATTGCTGACGCGATTTCTTATCAAAAGTTCTGACCAAATAATCACGCCCCTGTGTTTTTGTCCAGCTTAAACGTTCCATCTCCACGTCAATTTTAGAAATGGCATCTGACATATCCACAGGCTCAGGCGCAATTTGTGGTGGTGGAGAATTATTTATTGCTGAGGGAGTAACAGATGGTTGAACTGAAGGATGGGATGATACTAAATCTTCATTTGGTACATAATTAAAATTCGTTGCAGGCACATACTCCGTCGAGCTATATTCACTGCTGTAGTCGCGAGAATATTCAGGTGCTGGTTCTGATTGAATCGTGTGTGTAGTATGGGTAATTGGACGTGAATCGGCGATCGCCCCACTGTTTACCCCAGCCCCACTAATCACATTAAAATTTGCCGATGGTAAAGAATTGACCGTTGATGTTTCACGCGAGACTTGAGTTAATCTTGGTGTATAGCTCCCATAATTATTGTCAAAAGCATTATCAAAGGAAATCCCCGCGATCGCCAAAGCTCTCTTGACAGCGCGATCTTCCGCAATTTCCAGATCGCTATCGACAGCCGTAGCCGTCCCCATGATCGCATCACCTTGAGAGACGATCGCTCTGAAAGCATGAAGACCATCTATTTTTGGGAGCATCTCAGTTTGGATGCGCCCTTGGGGATATTGAGAGCGAAACTGAGCAAACATAAATAAGTACAGAAACAATATTTTGAGGCTAATTTTTTGTGGCTAAAGTAGGTGGTTGATACCCAGGAATCTTCTGTTCATCGACTTCATCGATCTGATCAGGATCGAGATATTCATTGGCATATTGCATATAGACCTTTTCACCGACAAATAAATCAAATAAATCAGGATCGATATGGTTGTCTAACTTCATCTTGCCAAGAATTTGTAAACATTCTGTCAAAGTTTTACCCTTTTTATAGGGACGATCTTTAGCACTGAGAGCCTCAAAAATATCAGCAATGCCCATCATTCTCGCAGGTAATGACATTTGATCGCGAGTTAGTCCCTTAGGATAACCTTTTCCGTCCATCCGTTCGTGATGTCCACCAGCGTATTCAGGCACACGCCGCAGATTACGCGGATAGGGCAGTTGCTGAAGCATTTCAATAGTGACAACAATGTGATCGTTAATGATTTTGCGCTCTTCAGCCGTTAAAGTTCCTCTAGCAATACTGAGGTTATATAGTTCATCGTCAGTCAAGAAATTCGTTTCCACACCTTTAGGGTCAATCCAGCGATATTTGGCAATTTGCTGAAGGCGTTCTTTGTACTCATCCCGCATAAATTCGCCACCAATATTACAGATTCGGAGGAAATCCTGATCGCTAGAATATTGCGCTATCTTTTGATTTAATGATTCCTCCAAGTCAGCAATAATGCTCAGATTTCCCGACTCGATCGCCGCGATTTTTTGGTGTAAAAAAGTAACCTCAGCATCACGTTTCAGTATTTCAAAACGAGTATTGACTAAATGAATGCGATCGAAAATTGTTTCCAATTTAGTTGCCTTATCAATTACATGCACAGGCGTTGTCACCTTCCCGCAATCATGCAACAGCCCTGCAATCTTTAACTCATAAAGTTCATCTTCATCTAAGTTGAAATCCCGAAAAATACCATAATCAGCATTGCAAGCAGCGTTGGCAATCATCATCGTTAAAGTTGGCACGCGGCGGCAGTGAGCGCCATTGTAAGGCGATTTTTTATCGATCGCTTCAGACATGAGATTAATGAACGACTCAAATAGTCCCCGAAACTGTCCGACTAATTTGTTGTTGGTCAAAGCGATCGCTGCTTGTGAAGCGAGGGATTCGGCGATACGCTGTGAAATCTTAGAAAACTCAATAATTTGGTTACTATGCTGATCTTTGGCATTGATTAACTGCAAAACACCGATTAATTCATTTTCGTGATTGAGCATTGGCAGTGTTAGAAAAGACTGCGATCGATACCCCATTTTGATATCAAAAGCTCTAGTCCCTGAAAAGTCAAACCCTTCGGCAATATAGGCATCGGGAATATTAATTGTCTTTTTATATAAGGCAGCATGGGCGGCGACCATGGTGTTGTTAGGATTCCCATCTTGATCATAGAGCGGTAAAGGGTCAAGGGGGATTGGGTCTCCTAGTTTTGCGCCCATCATGATCCCAAGAGAATCATTCATGATGATTTCAAACTGAAGATGTTTTTTGTCCTCTGTTGCCAAGTAAATTGTTCCACCATCAGCATTTAAAATCGCTTTGGCTCCTTTTAGAATCATCTCTAACAACTTTGGCGTATTTTTTTCCGCAGAAAGAGCTATCCCGATCTCATTCAGTTTTTCAATGAGTTTGGAGGATTCTACTTTGGTGTCGAGATCGCCAATTGTCATGGTTTCTTCCCTATTACTTGATATCTTGATTATCTTGAGACGCTATCTTGAGACGCTATTTGGAGAGCCTACTTGTTGGACATATTGTTGGGGATATTTGTGCCTTGCCAATTACCAAAATTATTTGTACTGTCGCCAGTCCCATAACTCCCATAAAACTCCTTACAGTTTTCACTAAAAACCAACACGCCTTTCCCCTGTTGTTTGGGCTGTTGTAAAGGAGTCTCATGCCAATCAAAAGTAATTACATTGTTACGCAACTTGCCTGTAAACTCACCCATTATATTACCGCGTTCAAAATTACTGTAAGCATATTTTCCTAATACTTGTTCATTTCCTTTCTCCTCTAAAGTCAGCTTACCTAGAGGTGTTTGCCAATCACCACCAATTTTAGATTTACAAGCTAGGTTACTATCTGGAGTTGAGTCGGGTGCGATGAGATAACGCGCCCCTAGTATGGTAACTAAGATAACGCCGCCAATTCCAACAGCAAAAATTAGTCCAGAAGCAGAGAACTTACCTGCAATTTTGCCTTTAATAAGTTCTGCGAGATGTCGAGAAATATCTTGTAAAGATTTTAAATTACTTTTTGCGGGGGAAGTAGTGGAATTTTCCCGATCCAACTCCTGCGTTGTGGAATTAGAAACATCACTATCCTCTGTGGACAATGGTTTTGATTGCTTGCCTCTACCTGACCAAAGTTTTAGCATAAAGTTTTAGCATAAAGTTTTAGCATACCAATCTGTTTGTCGAGTTCAGCAAATATATTGCTAACTACATCTACTATCTCATTGTCGCATGATGACAAAACATTCGCTTATTTGGTATGGTCAGTGATTATGCTGACCATATCAAATAGAGTTGCGGCGCGAAGCGCCGCAACTCTATTTGATATGGAATTCAGTCTAGAATTGGTGTTGCTGGCTTAGCCCAGCAACACCAATTCTAGATTAAGCATTATTTGTCATGACTCAACCTTCAGAAACCGATGTTCAACAGATTTTCGATCGCATTGCCCCAGTTTACGATCGCTTTAACGATCTACTGAGCCTTGGTCAACATCGGATCTGGAAAAAAATGGCGCTGCGTTGGTGTGAACCGCAACAGGGTGGAAAATGGCTCGATCTCTGTTGCGGCTCTGGCGATATGACGGCTTTACTTGCCAAAAAGGTTGCGCCAAATGGTCAAGCGATCGGTTTGGATTTTTCTAAGGAGCTTTTGGCGATCGCTTCTCAAAAAGCTAAGAACTATGCGCCGAGCATTCAAAAAATACTGATATGGCAAGAGGGCAATGTGTTAAGTCTGCCCTTTGCTGAGAATAGTTTTGATGGTGCGACTTTAGCCTATGGTTTGCGAAATGTGGCAAATATTCCGCAATGTTTATCAGAATTACATCGGGTTTTAAAAAATGGCGCAAAAGCCGCGATTTTAGATTTTCATCGTCCCAGCGATCGCCTGATGCAAACTTTTCAGGATTTTTATCTGGATCGAGTGGTTGTGCCTTTAGCCGATCGCTTCAATATGACTGAGGAATATGCTTATATTGCACCGAGTCTAGCGCGGTTTCCCATTGGGACGGAGCAGGTGAAACTGGCTAAAGCCGCAGGATTTACAAGAGCAACACATTATGCGATCGCTAATGGCATGATGGGAATATTAGTGTTAGAGAAGTAGAATCAACGCTTCTACTTCTCTAATCTAAAGTTTAGCGGTACTTAAACAAATGGTAAAAATAGCCGACAATCCCACCCATGTCATAGATTTTACAAAGCGGTTAGGTGATATTGTGTATTTATTCGTTCAGTTAGTAGTAAACGAGAGGGATTTGTTTGACTCAGTCAATTAATCTACCCAAGCTAGACGACTTTTTGCAGGAGCTTGCCACGATTCAGCAGCAAGGCTCGAAGCGGATTGCATTTCTAGGTTCACGCCATGTGCCATTGACGCACCAACTGCTGATCGAACTGCTCAGCTATGCCTTGGCGTTGTCGGGTAACAGTATTATCACGTCTGGCGCGACGGGTACAAATTTTGCTGCGATCCGAGGTGCATTGCGAGCCGACCCGAATTTGTTGACCGTTATTCTGCCACAGAGCCTAGATCGACAGCCCTATGAATCTCGTGAACAGTTAGAAAATGTTATTCATTTAATTGAACATAGCGAGAACGATAGTCTGTCCCTGCCAGAGGCGAGTATTCGGTGCAACCAAGAGATTATTTCTAAGTGCCAGCAGTTAATTTGCTTTGCGTTTCATGGTAGCGAGACATTGTTACAAACTTGTCATGATGCGGAAGAGCAGCGTAAGGTTGTGACGTTATTTTATTTTGACTAGAATCAAAAACAGCAAAAACTATGAGTAAGACAATTAAGGGAAAAGTATTTGTATTGGATGACAATATTGATACTGACCAAATTATTCCTGCGGAATATCTCACCCTTGTACCGTCAAAGCCTGATGAGTACGAAAAATTGGGTAGTTATGCGATGATTGGGCTACCCGATCGCTATGATCGCTTTATTGCCGAAGGCGAAAGCAAAACCGTTTATGCAATTATTGTGGCGGGTGAAAACTTTGGTTGTGGTTCTTCTCGTGAACATGCACCGATCGCCCTTGGTGCAGCAGGGCTAGAAGCGGTAGTTGCTCAATCCTATGCCAGAATTTTCTTCCGTAATTGTACGGCGACTGGTGAGCTATATCCTTGGGAATCGGTCGATCGCTTGATTGATGGTTTCAAGACAGGCGAAGAAGCAACCATTGATTTTGATAATAATCTAATAATCAATGAAACAACGGGCGCAACCTTTGAGTTGAAATCCCTTGGCGATGTCCGCCCTGTGATTGATGCGGGTGGATTGTTTGATTATGCTCGTCTCACAGGTATGATTCCTACCCGCGTGTAAATCTATGTCCTATCACGTTCGCATTCACGATCGCCAAAACGATAAAGTCTACGAAGCTGATATTAACGGCGATCGCTATATTCTTGAGTCCTTAGAAGCACAGGGCATTGATTTGCCTTTTTCTTGTCTGAATGGTGCTTGTACGGCTTGTGCAATGCGAGTCAAGTCAGGCAAGATCGATCAACATGAAGTGATTGGTTTGTCCAAAAACTTGCAAGATGAAGGTTATGCCCTGATTTGTTCTGGTTACGCGCTTTCAGATTTAGATCTGGAAACTCAGGATGAAGATGAGGTATACCGATTACAGTTTGGCAACTTTTTTGCTAAGCGCAAACGCCATTGGTTTCAGTTTGGTATTCCCATAGATCATGACTAAGCAAAAACGATCGCTTTCTCCATCTTCGTTAAATCCGTTGATTTTGATCGTGTTTTTGGTTGCGTTTTTAATAATTGCGAATATTGCGATCGCCTTAACCCAGCCCAGCGATCGCATCAATGGCGAAATATGGCTAATTAATCGGGTGATCAGTGGTCAAACCGTCGAGGCTTCAGTCTTGAGTAATCCCAACATGACTGTACAACGGGTGCGCCTGATAGGACTAAGTGCGCCGCTAAAAGAACAGTCTCCTTGGGGCGATCGCGCTCGTCAGCGTTTGTCAGATTTGGTTAAAGAGCAGAAGGTGATTCTGGAGTTTGATGTCAAGCAAAAGGACAACTCCGATCGCCTACTTGCCTATATTTGGAAAGATAAATTATTGGTGAATCAATATCTCGTGGGTGAGGGTTTAGCGATCGCCGATCCCTATCCGCCAAATATAAAATATGACGCAAGAATTAATCGCGCTCAATCTAAGGCTAGATTGCAAGAATTAGGTATTTGGGATACTCAAAACCCATTGCGTCTTAGTCCCAGAGATTTCCGCCGCCAGTTGGGGAATTAATAAGGCGGTCAATTGGCTTCATTTACAGTTGAGATTTTGAATTTTTTTATGAATTCAATCTAGCTTGGCTTGATTTCTACTTGACCAAGTTTCATATTCTCATCTTC
>JBAXTW010000099.1:0-17516 GCA_037129985.1 Pseudanabaena sp. ELA645
TACCCGATCCTATTCATGGACTGTCTGGTGGTCAAAGTCAGAGACAATGGCATGGGTGGCTCTCAAGGTGGTTTCTTTGCCGAAATGCGGAAGTTTGGTGGTGCGATCGCTTTACCTTGGTAGGAAATCTCCCGATCTTTTTTCTCGGTTTCAAATATAGTAGGTGGCGATTTGTGGCAAAGCTACAAATCGTAAACCCGAACAATTAGCAGAGTTAGTCAGCCGCTATACTGACTTTGAAACTAGTTAGCCTATAAAATAGGACAGACAAATGAAATTTGGATACACGATTATTTATGTTTCCGATGTGCCTAGTTCGATCGCTTTTTTTGAAAATGCCTTTGGATTTAGCAAGAAGTTTGTAGATGATTCTGGAGACTATGGCGAACTCGATACTGGCGAAACAACTTTATCTTTTGCCGCCCATTTCTTGGGAGAATCCAATCTTCCTAATGGTTATGTTGCCATAGATTCCTCAGACAAGCCTTTGGGCATGGAAATTGCCTTGATAACTGATGAGATTGAAACTGCTCATCAAAAAGCGATCGCCGCAGGTGCGATCGAAATAGCTGCGCCCAAAGCCAAGCCTTGGGGACAGATTGTTTCCTATGTACGATGTCCCGATGGAACGCTTGTCGAGCTATGTACTCCTATTTCTTAAAAGGTGAAAAATCATGCTAGAAACGCTAACCGACTTAGTACCCGCCCAAGCGATCGCCGAATTTCCTGTCACTACATTTCTAGAGAGCATTGTTGTCGATGCGGACAATACTTTATTCATCACCAGTCATTACGAAGGTAAGGTCTTTCGCATCGGTAAGGATGGAGTTGTCGCAACCCATGCAGCGATCGCAGGTAAAGCAACTGGCTTGGCATTAACACCAAATGGAGAACTGCTGCTGTCAGGTTGGGACGAGAAGGACACTTCTGTAATATGGCTGATTGCTAGCGATGGAACGGTCGAACTTTTGACGGAATTGCCCGAAGCAATATTTTTGAATGGATTGACTCGATTGGATGGCGATCGCTACTTGATTGCCGATTCCTATCGCGGGGCAATCTGGGAATTGAATGTGCCAACGAAAACCGTAAGCATTTGGCTCGAACATGCCGACCTTGCTCGCACTTCAACCGAAGAAGCTACTCCTGCGGTGAATGGCTTAAAAATCTACAATGATTTTCTCTATGCTTCCAATACTCAAAAGAAGCAGATTGTGAAAATTCCCATTCTCGCTGATGGCTTGGCAGGAGAACCAGAGATCTTTCTCACTGGAGTTAATATTGACGATTTTGCTTTTGATGTCGAAGGGAATCTCTACGGTACAACTCACGTTTTTAATAGTGTGGTGAAAATCGCTCAAGATGGCACTGTTACTAACATTTCCCAACTAGAGCAAGGCATGGCAGGTAGCACGGCTTTAGCTTTCGGTAAATCTGAAGGCGATCGCACTAGCATCTATGTCACAACCAACGGCGGCATGTCTTTCCCTCCTGCTACAGGGATTGAATCGGGAAAGGTGGTAAGACTTAAGGTTGGTATTGCTGGACTGCCACTTGTTTAAATCCTGCTAATCCCTAATGATAACTGATGTTATGTGGATGGAACCATCATCCCTTATCCTTCAGGCTATCGCGTATACGGTAGGGGCGGGTTTAGTCGATAATTCTGTGCTGAAGCAAGATCTATATGCAAAACCCGCCCCTACTTTAGAAACTTCCACATAACGTCAGTGACGATACAAATGAATCAGAGCGATCGCATGGAATCAGATGATACTCCCGTAACTGTTGATGTTGCTCTCAATGTAAAGCCTTCTTGCGAGCAGGAATTTGAGGGAATCTTAACAGAAATGATTTCTGCTGCCGAAATGTTTGATGGTCATCTGGGAGTGAATGTCTTTCGACCAGATGACACATCGAATCTTCAGTATCGGATTGTATTCAAATTCGATCGCCTCAGCAATTATCGGCATTGGGAAAGTTCGGAAATTCGCAAAGGTTATCTCGCCAAGCTCAATCGATTGCTGGTAGATGAAAGTAAACTTCAAGTTCTCACTGGTTTGGAAACTTGGTTTACTCTATCAACGAATAAAGCGATATTACCGCCACCGCGCTATAAGATGTTTCTTCTCACTTGGGGAATTATCTTTATCTTAATAAATTTCATGAATAGATTGGTAATCCCCAACCTCTCTTTTTTACCGCTACCTCTAGCGACTTTGCTGGTTTCAGGGCTGATGGTATTTGCGATGACTTACATCATCATGCCAAGAGTTACAAAGCTTTTTGCTAAATGGCTCTATCCAAAAGTTTCTTAATAAATCTGATTTTTATATATGTGGGTTAAAGTCCGCGAAAGTACTCCACGAGGTTGAATTTTGCTAGATAAAACTCTATTAGGATATGTTATCCTGCAAAAATCTTGTTATTACACTCATTAGTTGTTTTATATGACAAGTTATGAAATATTAATCACAGATAGGTATTTATCCTGTAATCTGTCAGATAACAATAAATTGTTATCTGGCTAAAGGCGTTTAGCTTAGTATCTGTGGAAAAACGATTTCATGGAAAATCACTATTTTGGCGTTTTTCCCTTAATCTATGTCATTTATTACCAATGGAATTTCTACTTACTTTCTTTATATACCCTCTTCAAGAACCACTCACGCTATCTAAGCAGTTAGGTTTCACCTTAGATAATCCCCGAACAGATGATGAGATAGAGATGGTAAAAGAATATCTTTTACGTGCTTATGAATCAGGGTATGATTATACTCTTCCAATTCATTCTAAAGAAGATATTGTTACTGTAGAGAGCATTTTAATTATTTTCAGAAATGCACTTTCAGAGAAAGATCATTATGTAAAGGATAAATTTGCTCAATACGAACTAGAGAGTATTTTTGATTTTCTGGCAAGCATTTGGATTATTGCTCGGTTTGAAGATGAAGGCATAGGTGAAGCACTGCGAAAAGAACATCAAGAAATGCGCGAAGAGGGAAAATCCGTCATTTTTCTTTTGGACGACGATCACCCACTCGTCAAGAATGCTGAGAATTTAGCCAATTATTGCTCCTTATTGTCACTATTGATTCATACTGAGCAAAATTCCTATTTTGGACGCAGTTTCCTCGTTGAGTCGAGGGAAATTAGTTCTGACCAACCAGCAAAGAAGGTTTGGCGAGAATATTTAATGTTTGGAATAGCAAGCCAAAGCTATCCTGAAAGCCAAGATGAGTTGAGATGGATCTTTTTCCCAGACGTTAAAGAGAAAATAGTTTCTGTTGCTGAATTATTAGAAAGAGCTTTTGAATCTGGACTCAAAGAAAAACTGTTGTACGTTGGAAGTATCCTAAAAATTATTACCCATGAAGTTGGGGACATAAGAACAAAAATTGTAATGATTACTAGCATCCTTGAACTTCTTCTTACACATAATCCTGACTTCAACCGATTCAATGTAGAAGACTCTATCAGCAAGCAGTTTCAGCTTAAAGCAAGTATTCTAGTTTACTTAAATGACAAAACAGTTGATATCGATTTGGTTAAGAAGCGTTTAAAGACTATTTACCATCAGCGTTCAAATATAGCACATGGAAACTTTTCTGCTGTCAATAAGTATATAAATAGTCTCTCTAAAAAGGAAGGTAAAGAAGAATACTTTGACGATCTTGTTGTAGATCTCTACAAATATGTGAGAGCTGTTTTGGAAGAATATCTTAAAGACTCAAAATTCGTAGAATTTCTGAAGGAGAATTAATACCAGATAAAGTTAAAAAACTATGATCGGTGCATAACAAATGTACTTGGTTGGTTAGTTTCGAGAAATTATTGGCGATCGCGAAGTTGAGAAATTGATAGGCGATCGGAGTATGACAGTTCATTGGAACAGACAAAAGCGTAATATTTGGTTGAGAGCAAAATATTATACTTTTGTCCGCTCAATTAAGCCGTTGGGGTTAAAATGCAGTACATAGTTTCGTCAGTATCTTTTTTTATTCTCGCGATGATTTTGATAACGCCATTTGCAATGCCCTTTCTGTTAAGGAAGAAGGGTTATGTGACTAGTTTGATATTGAGTAGTTTTTTATCATTTACCGCGTGCGCGCTGTTAGTTTCTTTTTCGGCATATTGGTCAGATCTAAGTGTAACCCTGCGGCTTGATTATCTAGGCTTTGATTTTGATGGCTGGTCTGACAAAGACCGAGTAAGAAACATTGCTCCTGAACTCAGAGATGAAGCTATAAAACTTTATCAGTCAAGAATGGGCGTTGGGTGGCCTTTAAAAGCTATCTTTGGTGTGGTCTCGCTCATCCCTTATCAAATTTTTGCTTCTGGCTTAGTTCTGGCTAAGTTGAAAAAGCATCGTAAAATCACCTAAAAATTGCGTTGCGGCGGCGATATGAAGAGAGCTGTTAGAAGTTGATGAATGCAGTCGCTATACCGAGTCAATAAAACTGTTAGAGTTATCTGTCTCGACAAAGATATTATGAGGCGATCGCCTCATAATCACGACTCACAGTAATAGCGATCGCAAAGTTAAGGAATTGATAGGCGATCGCAGAGCATAACAAATCTACTTGGTTGTTGGGTTTCGAGAAGTTATTGGCGATCGCAAAGTGTGAGAAATTGATATGCGATCGCCTAAAAACCATGACTCATTGTAGTAGCGATCGCCTTTAGAAGATAGATTATTGATGCGATCTGGTTTGACCCAACAAAAAATCTGGAGTAGTTTTTTTCAATGACATCTTCTAAACCATATAGTATTTGCCAGCTTTCCGCCAATGACTTGACACTTATGGAAGAATTGTTAGCTGTCTTTGGTGAAGCTTTTGAGGAAGTTGAGATCTATAGCTCGTCTCGTCCAAGCGCTGCCTATCTCAGGCGTTTGCTAAGTAGCGATTATTTCATCGCATTTGCAGCGTTAAAAAATGGATCGGTAGTTGGCGGTCTCACCGCTTACGAACTCCAAAAGTTTGAGCAAGAGCGGAGTGAAATTTATATTTACGATCTAGCTGTTGCAGCAGAGCATCGACGCGAAGGAATTGCCACTGCACTAATCCAAGAATTAAAGAAGATTGCTGTAGCGCGAGGAGCCTACGTTATTTTCGTACAGGCAGATATCGAAGATGACCCTGCGATCGCACTTTATACAAAGCTTGGTGTGCGTGAAGATGTGCTGCATTTTGATATTGCTATTGACGATAATAGCGATCGCCATAGTCAAAAAATCTAATCTACCTGTTGACAACAAACCGTCTGGACGGTATAGTTATTTTCGAGGCAAATTAATTGTCTTAATTTTTTAGTATTCGAGCAGAAGTTTATGGTTGCTGAGCGAAGTCGAGGTATGGCAGAAGCTTTAGAGGTAGGCAAGCGAGCGAGATCGGCAACGCGAGACTCACTGCTTAATGCGGCGGGTGAAGTCGTTTTGCGATTTGGGGCTGACGCTTTGACCCTTGATGCAGTTGCCAAAGAAGCAGGCGTAAGTAAAGGCGGATTGCTCTATCATTTCCCTAATAAAGAAGCTCTATTGACGAATATGGTCGCAAACCTGATCGCCGAGTTCGAGCAATTATTAGAGATAGAACTCACTCGCGAAGGCGATCTCACCGCCAAAGGTTCTTGGTTACGAGCTTACATCAGGGCTGGAGATATATTTGATCGCCAGAATGCCGCAATTCAGTCTGGATTGTTGGCGGCTGTCGCAAAGGATAGCAAACTCCTGCAACCATACCAAGAAGCTGCTACTCGGTGGCATCAGCAAGCCTGTAATTGCGGTATAGCTCCACTCAAGGCAGGGATAATTCTCTTAGCTGCGGATGGACTCTCTTGGAATCATTTACTAGGGCTTAACTGCATTTCTGATGATGAGCGATCGCGGGTAATTGCCGAACTAATTCGCATGACCTATAGCGATGACTGAAGCTTGCTAAATTTCTTTGAAATGGATTAGTAAAATATGACATCTCAATCTTTCTTTAACTCCCGCCATCTTTGGCTTGGGGGAATTTTTCTAGCGACTCTAGCTACAGGAATTTCTATTTATAGTCTCGTCTCTTCGAGCAAGCCAAATCCTACGAGTAATACTCCTGCGATCGCCATCGCGACCTTACCTGTAACTGCTCTGGGTCGATTGGAACCAGAAGGAGAAGTCATGCGTTTAGCAGCTCCTGTTGCCCTAGATGGCGATCGCCTAAAGGAATTGCGCGTCCAAGTCGGCGATCGGGTGAAAGCGGGTCAGATTATCGCCGTGCTAGATGCTAGCGATCGCTTCGCTGATGAAGTGACGCAAGCCAAGGCACAGGTGGAGATTGCCCAAGCGGAACTTGCAAGAGTTCAGGCTGGCGCAAAACAATCGGAAATCCAAGCGCAAGAGGCAACGATCGTTCGCTTGCAAGCAGATTTACGCGGTGGAGATGCAGCCCTGTCTGCGACCATTTCCCGATGGCAAGCGGAAGTTCGCACTGCCGAGACAGAGTTGGCGCGTTTTCAACAACTCTATGCCCAAGGCGCAGTTTCTGCTTCGGTTTTAGATACTAAACGCCTCACTGCGGAAACAACTCGCGCTCAATTGCAGGAAGCTCTGAGTAACCGCGATCGCCTTGCTAATTCTCTCCAAGCCCAAGTTCTTGAAGCAAGTAGCACTCGCGATCGCATTGCCGAAGTTCGTCCCGTAGATATTGCCACCAAAGCAAGAGAAGTAGACAGTGCGATCGCTGCTCTCAATCGTGCGGAGACGAACCTCGCCCAAGCCTATATTCGCGCTCCTAGAGATGGACAAATCCTCAAAATTCGCACGCGACTGGGTGAAAAGGTTAGCAATGATGGCATTGTCGAACTAGGAGCAACCGATCGCATGGTGGCGGTGCTGGAAGTCTATCAAACGGAGATCGATCGCGTCAAAGTCGGACAATCGGCAACGATTTCAGGACAAGCATTTCAAGGCGAAGTGAAGGGGCTTGTTTCCCAAGTCGGTTTGCAAGTAGAGCGTCAGCGCCAAGCGACCAACCAAGCAGGCGAGAATCTTGATCGCCGCGTAATTGAGGTCAAAGTGAGTTTGAGTCGAGAAGATAGCCGCCGCGTTGCTGCTTTTACAAACTTACAAGTTCAAGGCAAGATTCAGCTTTCATCAACAAATTAATATCATCAGGATGTCTATTTATGAATATTATCAATGACAAAATGACTGTTAGAAATGAAGAACCGCAAATTCTCTCGCTCCAGCAATCTCAAATTCCTGCTGCTGCAAAAATGATGGCGGCAACCTTCTTTCCCGATCCTCTATCTTGCTATCTCATTCCCAATGATCGCGATCGCTTAGGAATCCTCGAAAAAGTTTGGAGCAAGACGATCAAGCAAGATTTTCCTTTAGGGCATGTCTATTGCAGTTGTCAGGAGCATAGCGATACTTCCGCTTCACTTGGCAATCCTCAACTGTTAGGGATTGCTAGTTGGTTGCCTCCTAGTGCTAAGTCACTTTCATTATTACAATCACTTCCCTTGATTTTCGAGGTATTGCTACAGAGTGGTTTTCTTTCCACAAGTCGAATACTTAACGTCTTGACTAAAACGGAAGCCTATCGCCTGCGTGACTGTCCGACACCGCACTGGTATCTAGATGGATTAGCTGTATCACCCAACGCTCAAGGCAAAGGGATTGGCGGCTTGCTATTGCAGCCAGTTCTACAGCAAGCTGATCGCCAAGGTGAGATTTGCTATCTGTTTACTTCCACCGATCGCGCCGTAAAATTCTATCAACGACATGGATTTGTGGTGCGCGATGAATTAAGAGTTCTCAAGGATGCACCGCCCCTATGGATGATGATGCGATCGCCACAAACTTAATCTCAGGAGATAAAAAATGTCATACACCTTTTTGTTAGCGCAATTGCCCAATGTCGCCTCAGTTCTAGAAAATGCGATCGCTGAATTTGAATACTACGCCGCTTACGAGCCAGATGTCATCAATTGCGTGATCGCCTTTGCGATATTCAAACCGTTAGAAATGACTTTTACTTACGGAATCGAATATCTATCTGCTTTTTTTAATGGCGATCGTCAGGTTGTTTAGAAAGTAAATTAAACAACATATAAGAGTAGGGGCGGGTTTAGCCAATCGTTTGACCATGCACCATAAGGTTATCAGCAAAACCCGCCCCTACGGAAGACGATGATTTGATTAAATTCCCAATCGTAATTGCTAATCCCCTATTACTGAGAACCTATGTTCCGTAAACTACTGCGAAAAACTCCCCTTGCTTGGCTCCAACTGACACACAATAAAGTTCGCTTTATTGTCGCGCTATCGGGTATTGCCTTTGCCGATATCTTGATGTTCGTGCAGTTGGGGTTTGAAGGAGCGCTCTATGATTCGGCGATGAAGCCCTATCGCGAATTAATTCAGGCGGATCTAGCGATCGCCAGCACTCAGTTCCAGACCCTCATCTCCACACCTAATTTTCAACGCGATCGCCTTTACCAAACCCTCGCCCATCCTCAAGTTAAATCCGTTTCTCCACTTTATATTTCCGTTGCGGGTCAATGGCGCAATCCTGAAACTCGTCAAAATCGAGCGATTCTCATTTGGGGAGTTGATGCGGGTAATCCTAGCGTCAAATTACCCGATCCTGCTCGACAAATTCCGCAGATTCAACAACTCGATCGCGTTCTCTTCGATCGCGCTGGTCGTCCAGAATATGGCGATGTGGCGAATATGTTTATGCAAAAGGGCGAATTGGAAGCGCAATTAAATAATAAATTGGTGCAGGTAAGCGGACTATTTGAAGTTGGTTCTTCCTTTGCGGCAGATGGCAATATCATCACCAGTGATGCGACTTTTTTACGTTTATTTCCCGACCGACGCAGCGATCGCATTGAGATGGGATTAATTCATCTCAAAGAAGGAGCCGACGTGCAGCAAGTCAAAAGGGAACTCGCCAATTTACTATCTGGTGATATGCGCGTGCTGACTACCGAAGAATGGGCAGGTGTCGAGAAAAGCTATTGGGAAACGGGAACTAGTATCGGCTTCATTTTTGGGCTGGGCGTGGCGATGGGCTTTATTGTCGGCATCGTGATTGTCTATCAAATTCTCTATTCCGATGTCTCCGATCACCTTGCGGAATACGCCACCCTCAAGGCAATGGGCTACAGCGATCGCTTTCTCTTAAGTATCCTATTCCAAGAGGCTCTTTTGTTAGCTTGTCTAGGGTTTCTGCCTAGTTTCCTGCTTTCTGTCGGACTCTATCAAGTGACCTACGCCGCCACGATGTTACCGATAAAAATGACAGTAGAACGCGCCACTTCTGTATTTGTGATGACTGTGGTTATGTGTACAGTTTCAGGAGCGATCGCTATGCGAAAAATCCAAACCGCCGATCCTGCTGATATTTTCTAATCATTTTTTGAACTTGATGCTTGAACTTTATGTCAGCCTTACTTCCATCACTAATTGCGATCGCAGCACTTGATAGCCTTAATCCATCGGCGATCGCTTTACAAGTCTATTTACTTGGAACGCCAACGCCAATTCCGCGATCGATCGCCTTTGTAATTGGCATATTTTCCGCATATTGGACATCGGGATTATTGGCAGTATTGGGCTTAGACAGACTAATTCAGACCGTGATTGTAAACTCTGGATTCTCTTTATCTACGCCATTATTTTATATAATTCAATTTCTGACTGGCATAATTTTATTGATAGTAGGCGTTACTCTCCGAATTCCTACTCAATCTGAACCAGTAAAAGCACCGAAAAAATTAAACTTTGCAAGAGCTTTTCTGTTAGGAATGTCTGTAACGATTTTAGAACTTCCCACCGCTTTACCATATTTCGCAGCGATCGAGCAGATCGTCCGCGCTAACCTAGATCTGTTTTCGATCGCCAGCATTTTAGCACTTTACAACCTAATTTTTGTCTTACCACCGATCGCTCTAGTTGTTATCTATCTTTTCTTTCATCGTCAGAGCTTTGCCCTGTCTCTAATTCAGCGCATTAACCGCTCCATTGCAGTCTATTCACCACATATTATCCGTTTTCTGATCTTGGGATTAGGCATATTTCTAATTGCTGACAGCCTCTCTCATAGCCTTGCCTCCATCTTTGGAAATCCATCAATTAAACTTCCATAGCATCCTGTTTTAAGAAGCTTTTTGTTGACTTGTCTGGGGTTTCTGCCGATCCTGCTGATATTTTCTAAGCCGATCGCATTGTTTATATGGAAGACGGCAAGCTCGTTCCTAATATTGACGCTGGTCATTAAACTGGTCATTAATTAATGGCGATCGCCTACAAATCATGGCTCATGGTAATAGCGATCGCCTTTAGGAGATTGATTGTTGGTGCGATCGCCTAAAAACCACCACTCACAATAATAGCGATCGCCTTGAAAAAACAGATTGTTAATGCGATAATCTTCTCGTTCACCCCTGAAAATTTATGAATCGAATTATATCTTTTATAGTGATTTTTGCTATTACTCTCTGTTGTATTATTTCTATCCTATTTCACCCTATGGAATCTGAATCTATCAACCAAAACTTAGCAGAGTCTACATCTCAGATAAATGCTACCAAAAACATTGATTTTGTAAAACACTTTGAGGATCTGGGGGTTCAGGGTTCAATTCTGATCGATGATTTGAGCAATAATCGTATTTTTCAACATAATTCAGAACGAAATGCAACGGCTTTTCCTGCCGCATCAACATTCAAAATCCTCAATTCTTTAATTTCCTTGGAAACAAAAGTTATTACAGATGAACTTGCTGTTCTTACATGGGATGGAATTCCAAGAGAGATTCCTGCATGGAATCGAGATTTGAACATGAGGGAAGCATTTAAACTTTCCGCAGTCTGGTTTTACAAGGTTCTAGCTCGTCGAGTGGGATATGAGCGAATGCAACAATGGATAAGTCAGGTAAAATATGGAAACCAAAATATTGGCGGTAAGGATGATATTGATCAATTTTGGTTAAACGGATTACTCAAAGTTACACCTCAGCAGCAAATTCAATTTCTCCGCCGTCTCTATAACAACGATTTACCATTTTCTGAGCGGTCAATCTCTATTGTCAAGGATATTATGATTAACGAGAAAACTCCAGACTATACAATTAGAGGTAAGACTGGCTGGTATGGATTTGGAAACAAGCTAACCCAATCTGTTGGATGGTATATCGGTTATTTAGAGAAAGGGAAAAACATCTATTTTTTTGCTACCAACATTGACATTCGCAATGAAAGAGATGCATCTTTTCGTGTAGAGTTAACCCGTCGTTGTTTTAAAGATATTGGAGTATTATAACTCTTACACTTATTACTGAAAGCTGCATAACAATTCTGTTCTAAATTGCTCTTATAAAGTTTGCATTTTTCAAGTCGCAGAAGTGTTGTTCATCCCTTGACTCAAGTTGGCTCTGATGTTCTCATCAAATAATAGCGATCGCCTCTGGGAAATAGATTGTTAATGCGAGCACCTAAAAATCACGACTCACAGTAATAGCGATCGCCTTTAGGAGACGGATTGTTGATGCCGCCTGTTTCTTTATCTTTTTTCTTTTGCATTTCTTGCATATTTTAGTAAGAGAGAAAGTTTTTCATTTGTACCAAAACTGATGAAATTACTTAGGAACTGGGTAAGCTATGGAGAGCACATTTGTCTGATAGAATTTTAAGTACCCTACGTTTTTTTAGACAAACTACACAAGCAATTCTGAAACGGTACTATAGGAGATTTTATGTACGGCTTAGTTAACAAAGCAATTCATGACATGGTATGTAGTCGGTTCGGTGAAGAAACTTGGAAGGAGATTCAGCATAAAGCTGAAATTGGAGTTGATACTTTCATCAGCATGGAATCTTACCCAGATGATGTAACCCATAACCTTGTAAAGGCGGCAAGTCTTGTTTTGGGGCTGCCTGCTTCAGAAATCATGAAAGCCTTTGGAGAATTCTGGGTGCAATACACATCTCAAGAAGGGTATGGGGAACTAATGGCAATGAGCGGTGATACGCTTCCCGAATTTTTGCAGAACCTAGATGATCTTCATACCCGTGTCGGAATAAGTTTTCCCAAACTCCAGCCGCCATCTTTTGACTGTGAGGAAGTTGAAGAACAAACCATACACCTTCACTATCATTCCCATCGAGAGGGCTTAGCACCAATGGTAGTGGGATTGGTGAAAGGCTTGGGTACGCACTTAAATACGGATGTTGAAGTTACCCAGACTCAAAGCAAGTCTGACGGTGCAGACCATGATGAATTTACCATCCAATATAAACCCAACTGAACTTTTCATGCATTCCCAATTCACTCTACCACCCCACTTACTTGCGAAAGCATTTCCTTTTCATTTTGTGTTTAAGGGCGATCTCACAATCATCCAAGCTGGAGAAGTTTTGCAGCGGCTTATTCCTGACATCATCGAGTCACAGTTTACCAAGTGCTTCCAGATTAACCGCCCTATTATTCAAACTACTAATTTTGCAGCCATTAGTAAGAAATCTAACAGTATATTTATTTTGAAATCGCTCCATAGCGAAATGATTCTGAAAGGGCAGATGCTAACTGTTGATGATTCCGAGATCATTTTTTTTCTGGGTTCGCCAATCGTTACAGAGATTAAACAGCTTAACCAAATTGGAATCAAATTAAAAGACTTTGCAGTTCACGATTCTGTTGCTGACTTTCTCTTGCTTTTGCAAACGAAGAGTCGGCTTATGGATGAGTTAGTAGAACGGGAGATGAAACTAAGAGATACCTTGAGAGGCAAGGAGGAGATTTCCATCCTTGCAGAGGCAAGAGCCAGAGACTTAGAATTGGCGCTCGAAAACTTACAGAGAGCTAGGGACTTAGAACTGGCTTTCAAAGACTTACAGAGAACTAGCACACAGTTGATTCAGTCTGAAAAAATGGCTGGGTTAGGGCAAATGGTGGCTGGAATTGCTCATGAACTTAATAATCCAATTAACTTTGTTAACGGCAATCTCACTTACATTGATCAGTATATTCAGGATCTAATAACCCTTATTAAACTTTATCAACAGCACTTTCCCAAAGGCTCTTCTGAAATCATTGATTACATGGAGGAGATTGACCTGAATTTTTTATTGATTGACCTACCGCGTATAATTGCATCAATACGAACAGGAACAGATCGGGTTATAAATCTTGTTGTGTCATTACGCAACTTTTCTAGATTGGATGAAGCAGACCAAAAAGATGTGGACTTACATGAAGGAATTGATAGCACATTACTGATTCTTAGCCACAAGCTGAAGCAAGGTATTGAGGTGCTTAGGGAGTATGGAGATTTGCCAAAAGTTTTGTGTTATCCATCTCAGTTAAATCAAGTATTTATGAATATTATTTCTAATGCTGCTGATGCATTATTTGAGAATGATATCAAATCGAAGCAAATTATAATCAAAACCAGTTTAGATGACTCTAAACATATTTGTATTAGTGTTAAAGATAATGGAAATGGGATTCCTACTGAAATTAAAGAGAGAATTTTCAATCCATTCTTTACGACAAAGCCTGTCGGCAAAGGGACGGGATTGGGATTATCAATCAGCTATCAAATTATCGAAAAGCATCGGGGTATAATTGATGTAATCTCTGAGTTGGGAAAGGGAACTGAATTTATCATTAAAATTCCAATTTCCTAATTGCCGTAGTTTTCTTTAGATCAAGAGATAAACTTCCTAATCAATTCCCAGAAGCCCAACACTGCGTTATACCAATTCAAGAAAGTGTGACAACACTTAATTATTAAGCGATCGCCCATAACTCACGACTCACAGTAATAGCGATCGCCTTTAGAAGATAGAATGTTGATGCGATCGCTCCAACTCACGACTCACAGCATAACCATTTTTAATCTTAAAACCCTTGCTATAGCCTATCTCTGGCGTTCGTTCAGCACCCTTGGTAGATTTACCTCAATCCAGTCGGTCAAGGTGGCAACATGCTCGGCAACTTCTTCTCCCATAGGCGTGAGGCTGTACTCGACAAAGGGTGGCACAACAGGGTGAGACACTCGTAGGACAAAACCATCTTCTGCTAACGTTTGCAAGCTTTGGGCGAGCATTTTCTCACTAACGCCCCCGATTTTTCGTCTCAACTCACTAAATCGATGTGTGCCTTGGCGAAGAGACATGAGACAGAGTACACCCCACTGACTGCAAACATGCTTGAGTATTCCCCGTGAAGGGCAGGGTTGAGCAAAAAGATCGCCTTTTTCAAGGCGCTCTGTCAAAGTATTTTGACGATTACTGGGAGGATTCATATACTTACCTTTTTGTATGTACTTACCAAAAGTTAGTGTATAGCACTATATTGAACTTGCATATGTCATCAAAACAAACAGCAAAGAGGTCAAACGATGATTGTTATTACAGGCGCATCAGGAATGTTAGGGCAATTGATCCTGAAAGAACTTTTAAAGTCAGTTCCTGCAAATGAATTGGTAGCCGCAGTCCGAAGTCCACAAAAGGTTGCGGATTTTGCCAGCTTGGGTGTACAAGTTCGGCAGATTGATTACGATCGCCCCGATACTCTGGAGGCGGCTTTTGCGGATGCTGAAAAAGTGTTGCTAATTTCTGGCAGTGAAGTCGGTAGCCGCGTTCCTCAACATGCAAACGTGATCGACGCTTGTAAAAATACCGATGTAAAATTGCTAGCCTATACTAGCCTCCTGCACGCCGACAGTAGCCCTCTGCCATTGGCTGCCGAACATTACCAGACGGAAATTCTCCTCCAAGAGTCTGGGTTGCCCTATGTTATCTTGCGTCATGGCTGGTATACAGAAAATTACACTGCTGCTATTGCGGCAGCCCTTGAATATGGTGTTTTAATTGGCTGTGCAGGTGAAGGTAAAATTGCCTCAGCGACTCGTGCAGATTATGCTGCTGCTGCTGCTGTTTTATTGACGAGCGATCGCACTGACAAGGTGTATGAATTAGCAGGCGATGAGGCATATACTTTGAGCGAGTTTGCGGCTGAACTTAGTAGGCAGTCTGGTAAGACTGTTCAGTATCAGAATCTACCTCAAGACGACTATAGCCAATCCTTACAAGATGCTGGTTTACCGCAGCAACTTGCCGTGATGCTAGCGGAATCGGATACGGGAGCCTCAAAAGGAGGATTGTTTGACGACAGCAAAACTTTGAGTCAATTAATAGGTCGCCCAAGCACTCCCCTTAGCGAATCGATTAAAGCTTCTCTAACCACATAACAAGTTCTAGGCGATCGCCTTGAGAAGATAGATTGTTAATGCGATCGCCTAAATCTCACGACTCATAGCAATAGCGATCGCACTTGACTTAAAGTAGAAATCTGCGGTATTTTGTCCTCAGTAGAGTAATTAAACCGCAATTGCGTTAGAACTTTATGTTAGACGGAAATTTTAGGAGTAGGTTAAAGAGGCTGTACCCATGAAGGTTTCACAATTAATTGCGATTAGTTTAGTCTTATTAGTGGGCTGTTCGACAGAATCTAGCAATAAGAGCAATTCTGATTCCTCTAGCAACGATGTTTCGAGTTCACCCTCATTTCTGGGTTGTTGGCAAGGCTTATCGGCAGATGGAAATATTAAAGAAAAGCATTATTTTGATGCCAATAACGAATACAAAGTTACGAGGCGGCGAGAAAATCCTCAACCTCGATCTGCTTCTGGCATTACGATAAGAGATCGAGATTGGCATTTTAAGCAATATTCTGGAAAATGGTCTTCCGATGGTAAATCTATCGAGGTTCAAGCTGATAGTTTGGGAACATTTTTGCTACAAATTGTCTCTGGTTATCAACTTAAATTTGTAGAGTCTAGTAGTGATTATGGGCTTTACAAAGGAGAACAAAGCCCAACATCATTTTTAAAATGCAGTGAATAATTTTGGTTTCTTTTATTATCCAAACAAGCTGGTAGTAGATAGGTTCAAAAGTTATGTGGTACTTTATCGAAGACAATCAAAAAAGAGGAAGTTTCAGTCTTGAAGAGATGGAATCCTTCGCCCATCAAGGTGATATTAATGAAAATACCTTAGTTTGGAAAAAAGGGATGAAAGAATGGCAACCCCTGAGCCAAACTGAATTAAAATATATTTTACCAGACGATACACCTCCTCCTATTCCGAGCGAATTACCTCCCCCATTTCCGACTACTTATAGAAATGTTCAAAAACCAAGAGTTGAGGAAACAATTCCACCCCAATCAGCTATCTCAAGAGATAGTAGAATAAAGTTGCTCTATGCTGCGAAAGCTAGAATATGGGTGCACTGGCTATTTTGGCTTTTTATTCCCTATGTTGGAGGCATAATTAGTGTTACGAAATTAAGAAATTGGGATGGTTGGGATGGGAAATCTTGGGTTTATGTACACTGGGCAGCACTTATGCCGATCTTCATATCAATTCTCACATATGTTAGGTTAGACTTAACACTTAAAGATCCAGATACAGCCCAAATCATTGGACTGAACTTGTTCACTCTTTTTTGTCAGATATCTGGTGCATATAAAACCCAACAAATTATACAAAAAGCACGAAATCAATTAAACATAAAAGACCCGTTGCAGGCGGAAAAACAACTTTTAAAACATTTTTGATGTGATCGCCGATCTTGTAAGTTAGGTTGACGACTGTTGCCCAACGCCCTCGAAACCAAGATTAAATGCGGTAGGATAGAGATTGGAGAGGTTTTCTGTTATTGTCGTGAGCGAAACCGTCTATATTGAAACCAGTATTTTAGGCTATCTTACTGCTCGACCCAGCAGAGATATTGTTGTGGCGGCTAATATTGAGGTGACGAGGGAGTGGTGGGATACTCGCCGCAGTGACTTCCAATTGTATTCGTCTCAGGCAGTGGTGAGAGAAACTTCCCAAGGCGATGATGCGATCGCATCTCAACGACTAGAAATTCTTAGCAATCTATTTTTACTCGACTTGAACCAATCTGTGCTGGATTTAGCAGAGCAATTTTTGGAACGCAGCAACCTTCCCGCAAAAGCTGATGTTGATGCTGTTCATATCGCCGCCGCAACCGTTCACGGCATGGATTATTTGCTGACATGGAATTGTAAGCACATTGCCAACGCTCAAATTCAGGGAAAGTTGGCAGAGATCAGCCTTGATTTTGGATATGAGTTACCGATTCTTTGTACACCCTATGAACTTCTCGGAGGTTGATTATGTTTCAGGATGAGATTGTGCAAGAGATCCACAGAATTCGTGAAGAGTACTCTCGGTCATTCAATCATGACTTGAAAGCCATCTTTGCTGATTTGCAAAAGCAACAAGCTGAAAGTGGCAGAGAAGTTGTAACTTTATCTCGAAAACACGGTCTAACAAAACGTTGGAGCGGACGAGCGAGAGATATTGATAGTGGTGCAAAGGATATTAGCCGCCGCTCAACTTAGCCGTTATGTGCCAAATGAGGCTGTGACGATCGATAGAGGAAGTAGAAATGGATGGTAAGTGTCTTTGCGGTTCAATAACCATCAGAA